>CANGBH010000007.1 GCA_947451935.1 Chitinophagaceae bacterium | reverse complement strand
CTCCCATATTCAATTTATTCTTTCTTAAATAGTTTTAAAATGGCTAGTTACTTTTTATATATGATTGTCAGTTTTTTAGGTTTTCTGATTTTGATAATCATTAATTCAAAATACCGAGAGCTTTCCAGCATAAATAAATTTTTGCAGATCCCCATTGGAATTATTGCCTCTCGTAACTTTTTTCATGCCATAAGTGTTTTTTATCAAACACCGTTTACCCATTCCGTGATCAATGGATTAGATATTTTAGGAACAATGAGTATTGTTTGTTTCTACTTATATATTAGAGGCCTGGTGTTAAAGTCTAATGAATTGAAATCCAATTATTTCCACTTTTTTTCACCCCTTTTGCTAATATTTATTTTTTTGTTCATTCAATTTGTTGATGAACAGTACAAGCCTATGGTTAGGATGACCTATGCAGCATGTGCCGGTATGATTGCCATTTTTTATTGCATCCTTACCTTTAAGATTTTACATAAGCATGTATGGAATCGACCAAAAGGCATACTCGGATTTGCCGAGCAAGATCAGGTTATTTATAGGTGGGCTGTGTTTTTGTATATCTGCTCATGCCTTTTAGTACTGAGTTTTTTATTCAGAATAATCCTGTATAATTTTTATGATGTGATTAAATCACAGTCTTCCTCGTTGCTAGTAAGTTCAACTATTTGGGTAGGATTACTAATTAAAATATTAGTGACTCCTAAGATTTTGTATGGGTATGATATTCTCAGTAATAAGATAGAATTAATTGCAACTCCGAATTTAGCCATGGACAATATTTGGTCTTTTAAGGAAACTCAAGCGATTACAAATCCTAAGGATCAACGGCTGACTTCAAAAATAAATCCATATTTACGGGATCATTTTCACAGGATCGAAGAAGCTACTATTTTTAATAAGTTTTTGAGGAATGGAGAAGTTTCTATAGAAGACCTTGCTAAAGAGATCAAGATTCCATCTTCTCATATTTTATATCTCTTCAAGTACCATAGCAAGGAAAGTTTCGCTGATTTTAAAAAAATCATCCGCGTATATGATGCATTGAGTTTAATTAAAAGTGGATATTTAAACACGCAAACATTTGATTCCTTAGCTGTTGAAGTAGGCTTCACGTCATATACCTCCTTCTTTTTGAGTTTTCGTCAAATAACTGGTCGTGCACCACAAGAATATATGTTGACTGGAGCATGATAGATGGTTACATTTATCTTACTATTGTATTATATGGTATTAAGCTGAAATAATTCATCCTTTCAGCTCGATCTCATCTACCTAAACATGGGGTTTGCTTTTTATTAGTTGTATCCTTGCTATTCGTGTAACTAGTTCGTAGTAATCACGAAAAAAGCATTTTTTCAGCGTATATATACGCTAATTTTTGCTTTTGTTTAAGCTATTTTCATTTAAGTATTCTTATGTTAAACACCAACCTAATCAACAATAACGAGGAATTATACATCGATGGCGTTGCCTTGATCAATAAACAAGGCAAATATTATTATTTAAATGAGCCATATACCTTGTTTCTAGGGCATGAACGTCCTGATGAGATCCTTGGCAAGCCCTGGACAACCACATTTTCTCCAGAATACGCAGAACAACTTCAAAATAATATACTACCACTTGTTTTGGAAAAAGGCAGTTGGACGGGAGAGGCCATTCTGCTCACTAGGGAAGAAAAGACAATACGGAAACATATATCGCTGACTAAAATACCAGACGATAACCTCATTTGTATTTGTCAGCAGCATCCATTTCAGCTTAATTCTTCTCGAATAGCTTATTTGATGGATAACCTTGGTAAGGGGATTTTGTTGGAAGATGAAAATCGTACCATCATTTTTGTTAACAAACAATTTTGTACAATTTTTAATATTGTAGTTGAACCTGAGAATTTAATTGGTGCAGATTTTATTAAACGAATTTCTGATTCAAGCTATTTGTTTAAGCAAGCAGAACAAGGGTTGCATTTTTATCAAAAACTAGGTGAAAAAGATTCAATATTAGGGGATGAAGTTTACTTCTCCGACGGACGATTACTATCTCGCGATTATGTACCCATTTATATCAATGGATCATTTAAAGGACAGCTTTGGAGTTGTGCCGATATTACTCAAACAAGGCAATTGCAGATGAGTCTAGTGGAGGCTAGGAATAGGGCAATGGAATCGGAAAAGGCCAAATCTGGCTTTTTATCCAACATGAGTCATGAGATCCGAACACCAATGAATGCTATTCTGGGACTTTCTGAACAGCTATCATTCACCCCATTATCTGAGCAACAAGTTTTTTTTGTAAAAAACATCACAGATTCTGCTAAAAACTTGTTAGGTATTATAAACGACATACTTGATCTATCTAAAATTGAGGCTGGCAAAATGACGATTGAAAAAGAAGTCATAAATCTTGAGCAGATTAAACTAAGTGTTGAAAATATTTTAAATCCTAAGGCTAAGGAAAAAGGTATTCAGATGATTACGGAGTATGATCCCATAATTAATGCCCATCTTTATTCTGATGAAGTACGTATTCGACAAATTTTGATAAATATTATAGGGAACGCTATCACCTATACAGATAAAGGGTATGTAAAACTTACGATTAAATTAAAGAGTACCGATGAACATAAGCAGGTAGTTCAATTCATCTGTGAAGATTCTGGAATAGGTATTTCTGAAGATTCCATTAAGCATATTTTTGAAGAATTTTATCAGGAGCATAACTCAAAAAGTCACCATAAGAAAACGGGAACAGGATTGGGATTGGCTATTACTAAGCGAATAGTTAATCTTTTGGGAGGCGAAATCAATATTGAGAGTATCAAAGGATTGGGAACTAAAGTAATTGTTTCTATTCCATTTGAACAAGTAGCGACAGAGGCATTGTTGACTCAAAAATCAACATACGACGATTGTACTTTAATTCAAGGAAAACATATTTTATTGGTTGAGGATAATGAACTTAATCGGTTCGTTTTCAAAATGATGCTCACCAATCTAGCAGTTATTGTTGATGAAGCTGTTAATGGTGCAGAAGCCTTAATTAAAATTGAAGATGCTAAATATGATCTCATTTTAATGGATATACAAATGCCTGTTATGGATGGAACAGAAGCATTGGTAGCCATCAAAAAAAAATATGGAGATACCATACCCGTTATCGCACTAACGGCATCAGCATTTAAGTCTGAAGTGAATCATATTTTAAATCTTGGGTTTTCTGATTGCATTACCAAGCCTATAGATCAAAAGACGTTACAACATCGGCTATGTGATTTCTTTGATCATGGTTCTGTAAAAGACAAGTACTATAATTCAATTCATAAGCGGATTGTATCGAGTATTTTCGAAATGGCAGGAAAAGATCCTGCTCAATTTTCTAGAATGCTTGAATACTTATTGGAGGAAATTGAATATGCACTAGTAGGTTGGAAAGAATCTTTATTATCTAAAGATTGGGTTAGAGCAAAGCGAATCGTCCATCGCGAGAAAGTAATGATTAAATCTATTGGCATTAATGGGTATGATGCATTAATGAAAGAAATTGAGGATGATAGTATTGTTAAAACAGAAGCTGAACTGCAATTATTATATGCACAACTGGTAGAGTTATTTGAGAACCTAAAGATCAAATTCACTGGATTTGAAGGGTAAGGCCCTGCGGCAATTTACCATTTCAATTCAAGCATGTTATTCTTTCGTTCAATGTCTGCTGTCCTTTGTAGTGGATCTATTTCAATCCGTTTTAAGTCGAACAGTTTGTGATCAACCTCAATTGTATACGTAGGGTGAGTCCATTTCCAGGGTTCTCCAACAGTTCGTTTCAAAGAAGGATTTTCATTTTCTTTACTTCCAAACATGAGGTATTGAGGAATATATACTTGCTCTTTACTTCCGTCTCTAAATGTTAATTCAAGGTCGACTGGCATTGGCATTGTTCCAACATTTCTTAATCGAATTTTCATTTTACCACCTTCATCCCAGAGGCTATCAATTCCATAATCAATTGTCTTGTTTGTATTTACATAGAAATCTTTATACCAATCTAATTGCAATTCACTTCTTTTTTCAGCAATGCGAATGAAGTCAATTACATTGGGGTGTTTGAATTTCCAGGTATTATAGTAATCCATTAAAATACTATCTCTAGTGGAAGCGCCAACTATATAGCCTAGTTGCTCTAGAAAAACTTCACCTTTAGAATAGGAGTTTATGCTATAAGCCGTGTTGGAACTATAATGATCTGAGTGTGTAGTTAGAGGTTCATTCAATTCACTTTTTGAAAGCATGATATACGAATCAAACGAAGATTTATGTGGGAATGAATCTACGTCACCATTTAACCAATTGTTGACCCTGGATTCAGCATAGCTGGTGAAGCCTTCATCCATCCATGGGTAGAGTGACTCATTGGTTGCCAAGATCATTTGATACCATGTATGCATCCATTCATGTAATACAACACCATTGCCAGCTCCTTTTAATAATGTAGCCATGGGATATTCCATGCCGCCATCTCCACCTTGAATAAATGAATATTGTTTGTATGGATATTCTCCGAATGTTTTTTCAATGAAGGGTAATGCTTTTGCAGCAACGCTTAACACACTATCCCATTCTTGTTTATATTTACTAATGAATGATGCTAAGTTATTAGCAGCCTTATTATTATATGCGGTTAAGTTTTCTGTGGTTTTTGGCTTCGCATACATATTATTGAATTGCTTTGTAAGAGAGGCTGTATCAATTTTATAAAATGAATGCAAGACTAATCCTTTTCTTACAGCTACTGAATTATGAATATAGTTTGGATCTGCAGCCCAAACAAAATCATGCACATTAGGGGCTTTGAATTTCCATGTGATCAATTTATCGGATGATTCTTTAAAGGGAACGCTTGAAAATTTCTCATATCCATGTCCAATTTCTTGTGGATTTTGTAGGTATCCAGTTCCTCCAATGACATATTTTTTGTCGATGGTTATATTAACTTCATAATCACCCCAAATGCCATAAAATTCACGAGCAACATAGGGTGTAGGATGCCATCCTTGATAGTCGTATTCACATAATTTAGGATACCATTGAGCCATACTAAATGTTACCCCTTCTGCATTGTTCCGACCGCTTCTCCTCACCTGAACAGGTACTTGTGCTTCAAAATCTAGTTCTATCGTTGCTTTTGTTTTAGGTAAGATCGGTTTTGAAAGGTCTACCTTTAAAATTGTTTCAAATAGGGTAGTCTTTTGTGTTATACCATTAACCTTTAGATTATGGATATTTTGATAGCCAATTTCAGATGGGGTTAATTTGGAAATTCTATCTTGAACTCTAGCATCCCAATCAGCGCGACCACGAATCAGTTTTTTACCCATTTCAATACTGCGTTGATCCATCATGCTACCTGGTTGAAATGCATTCCAATATAAGTGGTAGTAGAGCACTTTTAGGGTATCTGGTGAGTTATTCCAGTATTCCAATCGTTGTTTTCCAGAAAATTGGTTAGCCATGGCATCAACTTTGACGTCCATTTTATAGTTTACACGTTGTTGCCATCTTTCTGGTTGTGCCATTAACATTGATGTAGACAATAAAATGAGAAGGATTATCTGTGTCCCGAATCTGGAAAAAGATTTTATCATGGCCATTTGTTTGAAGTAAAAGGAATTCAATAAAAACAAGAATTCGGGTCGAAATTAACCTCATTTGATAAATTATGAAGGTTTTTTGGCGATAATGTTTTTGATGGTTAAATTTGTGCTATGATCACAAATACACATATTCATCATCATTTCTTACAAACTAGGTAGGCCTTGGTGTTATGTTACTATAATTCGGGCTTGCCAAGGGTAAGCCTTTTTTATTTTATTCAATTTAAGGTATATGGAAAATAAGACAGTATTGAGGATAGCGGTTCAGAAATCAGGTCGACTATATGAGGATTCGGTAAAACTCTTGAAAGAATGTGGCATTGATCTTAGAAATGTGAAGGATCGATTAAAAACGGTTTCTGAGAACTTTCCGTTGGAGGTTTTTTTCTTAAGGGATGATGATATTCCAGAATACGTAGAAGATGGGGTGGCCGATATCGGTATTGTTGGCCAAAATGTATTGGGCGAAAAGGGGAGAAAAGTGAAATTGGTTGAATCGCTGGGTTTTGGCAAATGCAGATTGTCTATCGCTGTTCCTAAAAATATGGAATATGCAAGTGTTGCTGCATTACATGGAAAGAGAATTGCCACGAGTTATCCCACCTTGGTAAAGGAATTTCTTAAAAAGCATTCAATAGAAGCTTCTATTCATGAAATCAGTGGTTCTGTGGAAATAGCTCCTGGTATTGGCCTAGCTGATGTGGTAGCTGATTTGGTGAGCAGTGGAGGCACCTTATTTATGAATGGCTTGAAAGAAGTAGAAACTATTTTAGATTCTCAGGCAGTATTGGTTTCTAATAGCAAGTTAGATCAAGAACGCATGGCTATTCTTGAAAAATTATTGTTTAGGATAAGATCAGTAAAGAGAGCCAATAAAAGTAAATATGTACTCTTGAACGCACCCAATGATCAATTACAAAAAATCATTTCTTTATTACCGGGGATGAGAAGTCCAACAGTACTTCCCTTAGCAGAAAGTGGATGGAGTAGTGTTCATTGCGTATTAAGTGAAGAAGAGTTTTGGGATAAAATAGAACAATTGAAGACCGCAGGTGCTGAGGGGATCTTGGTTGTTCCAATTGAAAAAATGATATTATAAATAGAACCTGTTATGCAAAGAGTTGATTACCCATCACCCGAAGAGATAGCAGAATTGCTTAAAAGGCCTGTTATGGACAATAAGCAGCTTGTAAAGCAGGTTGGTAAAATCATTGCGGAAGTTCAGAAAAACGGGGATAGGGCATTAAGGCGTTACTCGAAACGATTTGATTCGACTCCTATAAAGTCATCGTTAATTAAGAAGAAACAAATCGCTCAAGCTGAAAAGTTGATTTCTCAACAGCTTAAAGATGCCATGTTATCGGCATATGATAATATTAAAAAATTTCATGCCAGTCAACTAGAAGTTTCTGCTCGTATTGAAACATCACCAGGCGTATACTGTTGGAGAAAATCATTGCCTATTCACCGAGCTGGTTTTTACATACCAGGCGGAAGTGCTCCTTTGTTTTCAACTATTTTGATGTTGGGCATCCCAGCACAACTTGTTGGATGTAAAGAGATCGTTTTGTGTACGCCACCATCAAAAGAAGGAACTATTCACCCCGCCATTTTATATGCAGCAAAATTAGTAGGCATAACGGAGATTCACCTTTGTGGAGGTGCTCAAGCGATTGCGGCTATGGCATATGGTACTAAGTCAATTTCCAAAGTAGATAAAATTTTTGGGCCAGGAAATCAATATGTAACTACTGCAAAGCAATTAGTGCAAATGGATGGTGTTGCGATTGATATGCCTGCTGGTCCGAGCGAGGTATGTGTATTGGCAGATTCAACGGCTAATCCGGATTTTGTTGCAGCTGATTTGTTATCTCAAGCGGAGCATGGTCCAGACTCACAGGTTATTTTAGTCAGCAACTCTAACGTAATCATTGACAAAACACTTGAGTCGATTAATCGCCAGCTTGAATTATTAGAGCGAAAAGATATTGCTATGGAAGCCTTAGCACATAGTCGTGCTATCCTTGTTAACGATATTAAAGAGGGTCTTGAAGTTGTAAATGCCTATGCATCTGAGCATCTCATCATTGCTTGTGATGATGCACAAGACTTAGCTGAGCAGGTTGAACATGCAGGCTCTGTTTTTCTTGGTCATTATACACCTGAGAGCGCAGGCGATTATGCCAGTGGAACAAATCATACGCTTCCAACGAATGGGTATGCTAGAGCTTATAGTGGAGTTAGTTGTGATAGTTTTGTTCGAAAGGTTACTTTTCAACACATTACTGAAGATGGAATTAAGCAACTCGGTAAGACAATCATAGCCATGGCAGAAGCAGAAGGTTTGGATGCACATGCAAATGCTGTAAAGATTCGCATCAATAAATATTAAGAACTAGTAGACATGTTTAATCTTGATTCGATAGTAAGAAAAAATATAAAATTGCTTAAGCCATACTCTACGGCACGAGATGAATTTAAGGGTGAGGCTAGCATATTTCTTGATGCCAACGAGAACTCCATTGGTTCTCCTACACTTAAATGGTACAATAGATATCCTGATCCTTTTCAATTGAAAGTAAAAGAAAAAATATCTGGCATCAAACAAGTTCCCGTTGAAAATATATTCATTGGTCATGGTAGCGATGAAGCCATTGATGTTATATACCGTTGTTTTTGTGAGCCTGGACAGGATCAAGTCATAATTTGTCCCCCTACATATGGCATGTATGAAGTATCCGCAAACATCAATAATGTTAATTTGAAACGGGTTCCGTTGACAAAGGAGTTTCAATTGGACTTACCTGCTTTGGAAGAGGCTATTGAAATCAATACTAAAATCATCTGGATTTGTTCACCGAATAATCCATCTGGAAATAGCTTGAACAGAGCTGATATAGAGATGGTGCTTAATAATTTTGATGGTATTGTAGTAATTGATGAAGCGTATATAAATTTTTCAAGGCAGCGTTCATTTGTTTCGGATTTAAAAGAGTATCCTAATCTGATTGTTATGCAGACCTTGAGTAAGGCATGGGGCTTGGCTGCATTGCGACTAGGCATGGCATTTGCTTCTACCGAAATTGTAGGGTATATGAATAAGGTTAAGCCTCCTTATAATATTAGTCAGCCTGTTCAAACATTGGCGTTAGAGGCTTTAGATGAAATTGGACAGGTGAATGATATGATTATTTTTTTAGTGGAAGCAAGAAAGCAGTTAGAGATTGACTTGATGGAATTAGATCAAGTACAGAAAGTATATCCTTCTGATGCCAACTTCTTGTTGGTTCAGTTTAGTGATGCTAAAAAAATGTATCATCATTTATTGGGCTTGGGTATTGTAGCCAGAGACCGAAGCAATGTATTGCTTTGTGAGGAATGCTTGCGCATTACAGTGGGAACGGAAAAGGAGAATGAGTCGTTGCTTTCGGCTATTTCAACTTGTCCTAGATAACGTCAAGAGAAAATTAAAATCAGCATAATAAATCGAAATTAGAAAGAATGAAAAAAGTATTGTTTATTGACAGGGATGGAACGCTTATATATGAAGCCCCGCCAACATTTCAGATTGATAGTTTTGCAAAGTTGAAATTTTATCCTGGGGTATTTCAATATCTAACACGAATTGTCAAAGAATTTGATTTCGAAATTGCTATGGTTACCAATCAAGATGGATTAGGATTGCCTATGTTTCCTTATGCTGATTTTCAACCCGTACATGATTTGATCGTAGATACATTTAAAGGGGAGGGCATTGATTTTCATGAAGTATACATCGATCCAAGTTTACCAGAAGATAATTCTCCAAATCGTAAACCTGGAGTAGGGATGTTGGGTAAATATTTAAATAATCCGAACTATGACCTTGCTGGTTCATTTGTTATTGGCGATCGAGTAACGGATATCGAATTGGCTAAGAATCTTGGGGCTGGCTGTATTTGGTTGAATAATAATGAAGGTGTTGGGTATGTTGATGTGAATACGCTTAATCCGGAGACAAGAAAATACCTTTCATTGGAAACAACCAGTTGGGAAGAGATCTTTCATTTTTTAAAGAATGGCCTTCGAAAAGTAGTTCATTCTAGGCATACCAATGAAACTAAGATCGATATTGAATTGAATGTAGACGGCAAAGGTAAGGCTGATATTAGCACTGGACTTGGGTTCTTTGATCATATGTTGGAACAGATTGCAAAACATGGCAATATGGATTTATCGATTAAAGTCAACGGCGATTTACACATCGATGAGCACCACACTATTGAAGATACAGGTATTGCATTAGGAGAAGCGATGGCATTAGCATTATCTGATAAACGAGGAATGGAGCGTTATGGGTTTGCATTACCCATGGATGATGCAGAGGCAAAGGTGCTTATTGATTTTGGGGGTAGAAATTGGATTGTTTGGGATGTAGAATTGAATCGAGAAAAAGTTGGAGACATGCCGACCGAAATGGTATATCATTTTTTTAAATCGTTTTCTGATGCATCTAAGACCAATATAAATATCAGCTGTAAAGGAGAAAATGAACATCATAAAATAGAAGCCATATTCAAAGCCTTCGCCAAAGCAATTCGAATGGCCGTCAAAAAAGACCCATTTAATGATTCATTACCCACAACAAAAGGAATACTCTAATAAAAAAACCCAGTGAAATCACTGGGTTTTTTGCTAAAGCCTTTAAAATGGTTATAATCTGGTTACACTTTTCGGTTTAATGGTTTTGGATGTTGGATTGTTGGCTTTAGGATTGTTGGATTTGCTTTAGGATTGGATTAGGTTTTGGTTTTTTAGGATGGGTTGGATCGAATCTTTTTAGTTGGTTTAATTAGGTTGGATTGGATTAGGGTTTGGTTTTTGGGTTGGGTTGGATTTGGTAGGATTAGTTTTCAAGGGTGTCGGATTAAAAACGGGTTCAGGAATAAGGCGTTGTTTTTTGGTTTTTTAGGATTTTGTTTTTGGTTTCTAGGATATTGTTTTTCGCTTCGTTGATGATACAAAGATATCATGCCCCTATAACCCATACAAGAGCATTACCACCCTTTTATTGGTCTGCAAGAATTACTCTGAATTGAGTGGAATTACGAATTAAGCTATTCGTATTTATACGTGAGTGCTGACGTCATCAACTAGATTGATGGACATTTTATTCGATGAATTGATTCAATGAAATACTTGTCAATATTGGGTTACATCGACTTATGCCATTATTTTGCTAATGCTTGTAGTATGTCGTACTTGGTGACGATATGGATAGATCCTGTTTCATCTTTTGCTAAAACGGCTCCATTTTCTTTGTGTATTAATGCGCTAATTTTTTCAACGGGGGTATGAAAATCAACCATTGGATATGCATTTTCAATTACATCCATTACACTTGACTCTTTTATTTCAGGATTAGAAAAAAGTTTTTGAAATAAACCGTTTTCACTAATAGAACCGATGATTTCATTTGATTGAATAACTGGAATATGTTCTATTTCATATTTGCGCATTAGGGCAACTGCATCAGAAACAGTATTATCTGGGCCAACACTAATTAACTTTTGTTTGCTACCTCTTGATGAAAGAATATCTTTTAATGTTTTGACTTCTAGGAATCCTCTTTCCATCATCCATTGGTCATTATATATCTTACCAATGTATCTGCTTCCATGATCATGAAAGACACATACTACGACATCATCTTTTTTTAATTTCTGTTTGAGTTGAAACAAACCTTGCAAACAACTTCCTGAGCTATATCCACAAAACAAACCTTCTTCTTTCGCAATGCGCCTCGCCATGATGGCACCATCTTTATCAGTTACCTGTTCAAAATGATCAATGACCGACATGTCGAAATTCTCTGGAACAAAATCTTCTCCAAAGCCTTCAGATATATATGGATGAACTTCCGTCATATCAATCTCACCAGTTCTAAAATATTTTGTCAACAATGAACCATAAACATCAATGGCCCATATTTGTATGTTCGGATTTTTTTCTTTTAAGAATTTAGCGGTGCCTGTAACAGTTCCACCAGTACCAGCGGTACAAACAAGGTGAGTGATTTTGCCATCTGTTTGTTCCCAAATTTCTGGGCCAGTAGATTCATAATGTGCTAGTCTATTGGCTAGATTATCGTATTGATTCGCATGAAATGAATTCGGAATTTCACGAGCTAGTCTTCTTGCAACGGAATAGTAACTGTTCGGATCTTCTGGTCCGACGTTGGTAGGACAAACAATGACTTCCGCACCTACTGCTTTAAGAATATCAATTTTTTCTTTTGATTGCTTATCTGTTGTAGTAAATATGCATTTATATCCTTTTACTATGGCTGCTAAGGCTAGTCCCATTCCTGTATTGCCTGAAGTACATTCTATGATGGTTCCTCCTGGTTTCAATTTTCCTTCTTGTTCGGCTACTTCAATCATTTTAATCGCCATACGGTCTTTGATTGAATTACCGGGATTGAAATAATCAACTTTTGCCAATATCGTGCCTGGCAGGTCTTGGGTGATTTTATTCAGTTTAATTAACGGAGTATTTCCAATCGTTTCCAGAATGTTGTTTTTGATATTCATACGTAAGGCAAAAGTACTGTATTACCGTTGTTTGATATACTAGCGTAGAAAAAAAGCCTTTATATTTTTGTTAATGATTCAACTCATGTGTTTGGCATATGGATGTCAATTATTTCGATGAAATAATCCTTCATATTGGAGCAGATATCTAATTGAACTATTAACTATACACCATGAAAAAGTCAGCTTCTACGATTCTTCCACCAGAAGTATTGCCGCCTACCAAAATTCCAGAAACCAGTCCGCAGATTGACCCTGAGGAGCCACTTATTCCTGAGGAGAATCCTGATACTATACCCGAGGAAGATCCCTATGTGTCGCCTCCATATGAGATACCGCCTCCGGCTGAGGGACCTTAGTATCATGAGGACAATCACCTATTTCTATGATTAAAGGGTGATTATAGGATTTATGATAGCTGTAGTTTTACATCAGTCGGCGAACGGAACTCAACTTCCGATGCCGGTAAGATTAAAGTAGACGTTTAAGTCTGTAAAAGGATTTAGTCACTACTGCATCGCGGAACTGGTCAACACCAGTTCCGTTTTTATTTAATATAGTTCAACGAATAGGGGGGCAACATATTTTATTTGAACATGGAAGGATGCATGTCATCGTAATCCGTATGATCTTGGAAAAACTTACCGAACAATAAGAGGTCTTCTTCTTGGTATAAGTTTGCGAGCATGGTGATGCTGTTGGGTAATTGCTGTTTGTCTAATCCTATCGGCATGCATAGCGCTGGATGACCAGTTAGGTTTGTTATGGAGAGTTGTTTCCCTTCAAATGTTGGTGTTATGATGATATCGAAATTTTTCATCGCATCATTTATGTTTTTCATGAGCAATGCACGGTGTCTATTTGTGTTGATGTATTCCACCGCAGGGATTGTTCTAGCTGTTCTGAAATAGTTCGGCCAATCATATCGTTCTTGTTTAGTCATTTGATCATCTAGGTCCGTTCTGGTAAATTCATCAAAGGCTGCTGCAGCTTCTGAGCCGATGACAATTCCAATCATATCATATTGGTATACTTCAGTATCTGGAAAATTCATTCCTTCTAGTTTGATACCTAATTTTTTTAATTGCTTCAACACATTCCATTCTTGAGAAGATGAATCTAGTTTGTCAAAATAGTTTTTGGCATATCCAATGCGTAGTTGTTTAATATCTTTTGTAGGACTGTAGTTGAATGCTTCATTTACAGCACTTCCGTCTTGGCCATCTGAGCCGTGAATGAATGCGAAAACAGTGGCAGCATCTTCTGCTGAACGGCATATTGGTCCGATTTTATCTAAGCTCCAACTCAATGCCATGGCACCGGAGCGACTAACACTTCCGAAAGTTGGACGTAATCCTGTTGCACCGCAGGTATGACTTGGAGAAATAATTGATCCATGTGTTTCGGTGCCGATAGCGAAAGGAATTAATCCTGCTACGGTTGCTGATGTAGATCCTGCAGATGAACCGCTTGATCCCTCTTCAAGGTTCCATGGATTTCTTGTTCTACCTCCAAACCAATAATCTCCCATGGCAAGAGCGCCTAGCGTAAATTTCGCAACCAATACAGCTCCTGCTTCTTTAAGTTTTGTATAGACAAAAGCATCTTCCTCTATAGATTGATTTTTATAGGGTTCAGCACCCCAAGTTGTTTTTGTTCCCTTGACAGCGAATAAGTCTTTTAGACCGTAGGGGATACCTTGCAGTGGACCTTTATCAATTCCTTTGCTGAACAATTCATCTGCTTGTTTAGCTTGTTGCATCGCTAGTTCTTCTGTTAATGAGACTACACAGTGTAATGAGTCGTCGAACTTTTTCAATCGTTGGATAAAGAATTTTGTTAATTCAACTGAGGTGATCGATTTGTTTCGAAGTAATGATCCAAGTTGATTGATGGAATAGAATGCGATGTCATTGATGTTGTTAGGACGTTTTATAGATTTATTAAATACCCATTTAATTTCTTTTTGTTTGGTTGTAGGCATTGGGCTAATGACTTGAATTAAGCTCATGCCTACTGAGTTATTGAGTGTTAGTTGGTGTAATTTCTTGTATTCACCTAGGTTGTCTTTGAGATCTGGATACATCATTTCTATTTCCTTATCTGTATAGGAGATGTCGATCAGTTTACTAGCGTGTTTAATATCCTTTTGAGTGAGTGTATCTTGGCTGAAGCAGTTTATGGAACAAAGGAGGAGTAAAATGATGGAATATTTCATATAATGAGTGTTGAAATAGTGAGATATAAAAATACTATTTGGGAGCTGAATGTTTTCGTTCTGTTTAAGATTAATTATAGAAGTATAGTAGGGGTGAGGTTGTTGAAGGAGCTTTAGAAACTCCTCTTTATTTCAGTACGTTTAGAGGAAATATTCATTGATTTTTGTTTATTTACGGAAGATTAGGCATCCATTTGATAATATGCTAAATTTGGGTATGGACAGTTTCAAGCTAGATAGAACTGCTTTTAAGGCACAGACTATGAAAGAAGCATCTAACCATGCGTTGGAGTATCAAAAACTATCTTGGCAAGATCGTTTAAAGGTTGCTGCATACCTGAATAGTGTTGCGTATAATTTTGATATCAATAATCCTCCTAGAATGGATAGGACAAAATTTTCAGCTAAATCCATTTCATCCTGATGGGTAATATTTTCAACAAAGATTTTCGGGATTTCATTGCAGCGCTCAACAAAAATGAAGTACGATATATTCTTGTTGGAGGTTATTCCGTTATACTACATGGTTATTCTAGGACTACAGGAGACATGGACTTATGGGTTGATAGAACTCAGGATAATTATTTGAAAATAAGGCAAGCTTTCGAAGAATTCGGTATGCCAGTATTTGATATGACCGCAGAAAATTTCCTGCTTCATCCTGTTTGGGATGTTTTTACTTTTGGAATTCCACCTGTTGCCATTGATATTATGATTAAACTAGAGGGATTAGACTTTGCTTCTTCATATTTGCGCTCGATTGTATTTAGAGATGAAGAAATTGAGATTAGAACGATTCATAAAAATGATTTAATCACTACAAAGCAAAGAGCAGGGCGCTCCAAAGATTTAGATGATTTGGAGAATTTAAAATGATGTATTTAAAATACTGTTCGCAGATATTTTCTCTAAAAACTATTATTCCCACCCCAAATAAGAGATTCTAGGATTTAATTCTCTGCATTTAACTCTAGAAGAATATGTTAGGAGTATAAGTATAGATTCCTCGCTTCGCTCGGAATGACAATTAACGTTAGACATGTTAGTTAGATAGTCTGAAAAATATTAAGGCAATACTCCATAAAAAAACCTCCTATAAAAAGGAGGTTGTGTGCCCAGAACAGGAATCCCTGCCTGCCGCCAGGCAGGGAACCTGCATATCTTAAAATGAAAATCCCCAACTTTTGTTGAGGATTTTTTGTGCCCAGAACAGGAATCGAACCTGCACTACCTTACGATAACCAGATTTTGAGTCTAGCGCGTCTACCAATTCCGCCATCTGGGCATTGAGCTGACAAATTTAGTTCAAATTGGTCTTTTTAACAAGCTGAATATATAATTAGTTTTATCCTGTCCTATTTTTTAAACCCAGTTTTTCATATTAACATCTCTTTTTGTGCTCTTTTGGATTGAATCCCTGCTTATTGAGTACCTTTGTACCACGCAGTTGGGGATGACCGGTATCGACAGCGTAGATCTTTGTAGGTAAGCATGCAGTGCGTTGCGTATGTTGCACTTTAATCTGAATACGAAACCAACAAATGGCGAGAATACTTACGCCATGGCTGCCTAATCAGAGATTAGCGCACCCATTATAGCTGATTGACGGGCCTGCCTTTGCCAAGTCACTCCGCTGAATCAAAAAAAACGAGGCTGCTTCAACTGAAGGCTGTGACAGTTGACTAAGACTATTCAGCTACGAAATGTGTTGGTTTGTTTGGTTCCTGCACATTTTCGACAATCAATTCCAAAATAAGCATGTAGAAAGTTTACGGCGAATATGTTTGGACGTGGGTTCGAATCCCACCATCTCCACAAAAAAAGCCTCACTACATAGTGAGGCTTTTTTGTATGAAGTCGTTAAGAAATTAATGTGATGCTGTCCTGGAATTTTCCTTCATCCACATTGCGATGGCATGCTGAAGAATTTTATTATCTGAAGCCTTCCCATTTTTAAGAATCGTATTATTCTCTTTTTGAATATCTTTTTCGTTGGTGACATTATAGCGAATAGGAGGGGTTCGTTTTTCACAACTCAAGAAATTGTTTTTTACACTATTTATTTTTGCTTTGTGAAATCGAATGGGCGACTTTGAAATGTTATAAATAATATTTCCAGCTACCGTAACGTCAGTAGATCCTTCATCAATAAACATACCATTGCTTTCGGCTTTACCGGCATTTGCTTTTACATCATGAATCAGGTTATTTGAAATACTGCTTCCAGGCTGTACACCCAACATGTACACTCCACCACCATCACTCAATATATTCATGATATCATGGATATGATTTCCTTCTATATGATTATCTCTGCATGCCGTTGGTATTGGCGTCCATTCCCATCCAATTGAAATGCCTGAATAGGGAAGATGGTATATGTTATTCCTAGAAATGATTGTGCCAGCTGTAATGCCACACCAAATGCCCACTGCACCATAAAACTGCTTTCCACAATCTGTAATAGTGCTGCCATCAATGGTGTTGTTACTCGCCACCTCTTCTGGAGCAACTTTCCACCATATTTGATTGTTTATTAATCTTCCTTGGTCTTCTCCTACCATGATACCTACACCTGATATATCTTGAAAATGTGAATTGGATATGACACAGTTTTTTGATCCCATTCCTAATCTTATTCCGGTTCCTCCTACATTGCTAACCTGACAATTAGAAAAACTACACTGCTCTCCCCAAATAATATCCACAGCTGCAGGAACAGTGCTCCATGTTTGATTGGTGGAAGAACGTTGATCAAAAAAAGAGGCTTGTACTTCTGCGTAACCTAATTTCGGTAAAGACCATGAACAGAATCTAAATAATAATCCTTCAAACGAAATATTCTTTACTGGATTTTCTTTTGTTCCAATCAGCTGAATTAAATGTGGTCCATAAATGGGAGCTGTAATGATTTCTTCATTCGGATTTTTCCCTTCGTCACGTTTCAAGTAAATCAATTGTGCTTCAGTGTCTACATACCACTCGTTTACTGAATCAAGGAAGGCGATATCATTTTCAAGAAAGTAACGGGGATGATCTTCCCAATTATCAATCGTGAAAAATCCAATGCTTTTCACTCCAATGGAATCTACTGTTTCAAGCACAGAATTAGCAGAATCAATTTTTTTAACAGGGATCCGTGATATTGACCAATCATGCAAGAATAGAAGTTCTGTTTGAGTGGCCTTTCTGGGCAGCGGGAAGTCGCCTGCATTAAATTGAAAGCTAGTGCGTTTATCTATGCCTGATTTTGCCACCCTCATGTAGCCATCATTTGGGTGTTTTGCTCTAATACCTCGATCATCATTGATGAACAATTCACGAAACTCTTTTTTTATAACTTCTTCAGGTAATTTGGCCACCCAAATTCCATCTTCTGTTTTTTGCCATCCTTTTATTTCAACTCCTCCAGAAATAAGTGGATGCGCATTCTTGATTGCTTTATACTGTACTAATGAGGTGGTTGAGCCAGCATCTGCAGGATTGAAGACTAAAGGTTCTTTCATAATATATTTTCCATCATCAATCCATACCGTAATGTTTTCGTTTGGTTGACTAATGCGATTTTCACGAACAGCTTGTTTCGCTTTATGTAAAGTATTAAATGGTTTTTCTTTTGAGCCAGGATTTGCATCGTTTCCTGTCGGAGAAACATAAAAATCGATGGGCGTCCAACTGCTTAATAAAATTGGTACCAGTAAGCACAAAAAAAATCTACGCATGTCTATACTATTTATCTTGATTGAGCTAATTACTCAGAACGGTTTGTGAATAAGCCAATTATTTATTTTACAAAAACAACTTCAGCATAAGGTACTCTAATTCTTGGATTATAAATTCCTTCAGAAGTTCCTTTGCCAATGCCTACAATCATGTTTACCTCTGCGCCTCTTGGCAGTTGAAGCAGTTTTTTGACACGAACAGCATCGAAGCCTTCCATTGGACAACTATCGTATCCTTCTGCGGTTAAGGATAGCATAAATGTTTGTGCTGCTAGGGCACAAGATTTATGTACCATTACCCGTTGATCAGCATTTCCACCCATTCTCATGAAGGGTTTGAATAAGCCCATTACAAAGCAAATAGTCTTTCTTAATAGAGAAGTTAAACCGAGCAAGTCTCTGCGGTATACCAACGGCATCAGTTTGCCATAATAATCTAATCCACGTTTTTGCAAGGTGGTAGGTTCTTGATCACCTATGCCTTGTTTAATTTGCGCCAGGTTCCATGCAGCACGTTTAGGCCATAAATCCCTGCGTGTAACAAAGACCATGATATGTTTGGCTGTTTTTGCGGCTGATTGTCCAAAGCAAAGTGGAACAAGTGCCAGCTTCAATTCATCAGATTTGATCCAATAGAATTCCCAAAGTTGCATATTGCTACTGTTAGGGGCTAGAATAGCTCTTTCCAAGCTTTTTTGGATGACTTCATCAGAAACTTCCACATTTGGGTCGAATCGCCTATTTGATCTTCTACTCTGTATAATTTGGTCAAATTCTGCTGTATACACGTTATTTGGTTTAGGTGGTCAAAGATAAGCGTGTTGACCCTTAGGGGAGATGCCTAAAAATTATTTTTATTGGAAATATTTTTTAAATTTGAAAAATCCTACTAAGTTTGTAGACTAATAATTTAAATTAAACGTTATGAGCAACAATCTACGATTTGAGACTTTACAATTACATGCTGGTCAATCTGCTGATCCAGTTACAGGTTCAAGGGCAGTGCCATTGTATCAAACAACTTCTTATGTATTCAAAAATGCCGAACATGCTGCAAACCTTTTTGGTTTGAAAGAGTTTGGTAATATCTATACCCGCTTGATGAATCCTACCACGGATGTTTTTGAGCAACGTATAGCTGCCTTGGAAGGTGGTGTAGCGGCATTGGCTACTTCATCAGGACAGGCTGCTCAATTCATTGCATTGAATAATATTTTGCAAGCAGGAGACAACTTTGTAAGTAGCTCATATATTTATGGTGGTACATATAACCAGTTTAAAGTTGCCTTCAAAAGATTGGGTGTTGATGTACGTTTTGCTGAAGGAGATGATGTAGCGAATTATGAAAAATTAATTGATGCCAATACAAAAGCTATCTATTTAGAGACAATTGGTAACCCACGGTTAAATGTGCCTGATTTCAAAAAATTTGCAGATCTAGCAAAGCGTCATGATATTCCTCTAGTAGTAGATAATACATTTGGTGCTGGTGGTTATTTGTTTAAGCCATTGCAACATGGTGCTAATATTGTTGTTGAATCTGCAACAAAGTGGATCGGTGGACATGGAACAAGTATTGGTGGTGTTATTGTGGATGGTGGTAATTTCAATTGGGGTAATGGTAAATTCCCTCAGTTTACTGAACCTTCCGATGGCTATCATGGCTTGAAGTTTTGGGATATATTTGGTGAAGGCAATCCACTCGGATTACCAAACATCGCCTTCATTATCAGAGCAAGGGTAGAAGGCTTACGTGATTTTGGTCCTTCTCAGAGTCCATTTAATTCATTTTTACTGCTTCAAGGACTTGAAACATTGTCTTTAAGGGTACAACGTCATGTTGACAATGCATTGGCTCTAGCAGAATGGCTTGAATCTCATGAATCTGTTGATTTTGTATGGTATCCTGGATTAAAGAGCAGTTCTTACCATGAATTGGCCAAAGAGTATTTGAAAAATGGTTTTGGTGGTGTATTGCAGTTTGGAATAAAAGGTGGACTAGAAAATGGTAAGAAATTTATCAATTCCCTCACGTTAATTAGCCATCTAGCCAATGTTGGTGATGCTAAGACCTTAGCTATTCATCCAGCTTCGACTACCCATGAGCAATTGAGTGATAAAGAAAGAGAGCAAGCTGGTGTATTGCCTAATTTAATCCGAATCAGTGTAGGTATTGAGCATTTGGAGGACATTAAGCATGACTTTATTCAAGCATTTGAAAAGGTGTTTGCATAAATACCTTGAAAGTATAAACGTAAAAAAGAGGCTAAATAGCCTCTTTTTTTATGTAACATATTCGTTTTCAATTCATTGATTACCGGTAACCCACTAAATTTTTGGTTACTTGACAGCCTCCACCGGCTGCTGCACGGTATGAAGAGCATGAGCTTATTAAAATTGCTGCGAACAAAACTATAAAAAGCGTCATTGATTTTTTCATGTAGGATTTAGTTGTTTATCAAATATAAAACTAAATTATAGGTGTTTTAGTATGTGAGAGTCGTTTTTTTACTAAGTATTTTGTTATTTTTCTCTAAATGAGGAGTTTATTTAGGTTAGATATTGGCTGATTAACATCTTTTCGCATAAAATTTCGTCCTATATTGTGACACATTAAGAATTATGAATATAACATTAGCCAGGCCCATAGTTTTTCTCGATCTTGAAACGACTGGGTTAAGCCTAAGCCAAGACCGTATTGTTGAAATCGCTATGTTGAAGGTCATGCCAGATGGTGCTAAACACAAAAAAAGGAAGCTAATTAATCCAGAACGGCCTATTCCACCCGAGGTATCCCTTATTCATGGTATTACCGATGAAATGGTTAAAGATGCTCCATTTTTTAGGGATGCGGCTAATGAAATAAAGCAATTTTTAGAAGGAGCTGATTTAGCAGGGTATAATTCAAATAAGTTCGACTGGCCTTTGCTCATGGAAGAGTTTTTAAGAGCGGGTCTGGAATTTGACATTGAAGGAAAAAAATTACTCGATGTTCAAAAAATATATCACTTAATGGAGCCTCGTAATTTATCTGCAGCCTATAAATTTTATTGCAATCAATTGCTGGAGAATGCACATAGTGCTGAGGTTGATGTAAATGCTACCTGGGAGGTATTTGAGGCACAGCTTGCCAAATATGAAAGTTTAGGCAATACAATAGATTCAATATTTCAAGTGATTGGAGAAGAAGAAGTTGTTGACTTTGCGAGAAGAATGGTTGTTGAGAATGGCAAAATAATTTTCAATTTTGGAAAGCATAAAGGTAAATTAGTTGAGGCTATATTAAAATCAGAGCCATCTTATTTTGATTGGATGATTAAGAGTGATTTTGCTTTACATACTAAGCAAAAGCTGACCGAAATTTTCAATAAGACAATGCTTAAGCAGAATAATTCATAAACAAGATAATAACAGAACGTATTATTGGAAAAGCTTGTCATCATACCAACCTACAACGAAAAAGAGAATATCGAATTAATCATTAAGGCGATAGTTGACTTAAATCAAGGGTTTCATATTCTAATCATCGATGATGGTTCACCTGATGGAACTGCTGATCTTGTTCGGTCATTACAAACTATATATTCTTCTAATTTATTTTTAGAAGAGCGTCAGGGGAAACTTGGATTAGGAACTGCCTATATAAAAGGGTTCAAGTGGGGATTGGAGCATGGGTACTCTTTTATATTTGAGATGGATGCCGATTTCTCCCATGATCCTGCTGATCTTGAACGTCTTTATAATGCATGTAAATTGGGCGGGGCAGACCTTGCCATTGGTTCACGTTATGTGAAGGGTGGGTGGATTGAAAATTGGCCATTCTCTCGAAAATTTATTTCAAGGGGAGGAGCATGGTATACACGTTTAATAACTTGGATGCCAATTAAAGATCCAACTGCTGGATTTGTATGCTATACTAAAAAAGTTCTTTCTGCCATCAACTTAAATGAAATTCGTTTTGTTGGCTATGCTTTCCAAATTGAAATGAAATTTAAAACGTGGAAGCTTGGACTAAAGATTACAGAGGTACCCATTACATTTAAAGATAGATTGCATGGGGCTTCTAAAATGACTAAAGGAATTATTCAGGAGGGTATAGTTGGTGTTCTACACATGCAGTTGCAAAGTCTCTTTCATGGAATTCCTAGGAATAAATAAATCAAACGTTAGCGTTTTTCTTGCACGTTTAACCAAGTCTCGCGCACATTATGAAAAAGGCATTTCTCCAACTACATGTTGCCATTTTACTAGCTGGTTTTACTGGTGTATTAGGACGATTAATTCATTTGAATGAATCTTTGTTGGTATGGTATAGAATGCTTTTCGCAACCATCATCTTATTTGTTATATCACTTTTTACTGTTAGAATTAAGAGATTAACATTTCGAGAAATGCTTCCCCTTTTGGGAGTTGGTGCAGTTATCTCAATTCATTGGGTCCTTTTTTATGGTAGCGTTAAATATGCAAATATATCTGTGGCCTTAGTTTGTTTTTCAGCTGTTGGATTTTTTAGCACATTACTTGAACCATTAATTAATCAAACACGAATAGATTTTGCTGAATTCATTATTGGTCTTTTGGCGATGTTAGGTATTTATCTGATTTTTCATTTCGATAAGGATTATCAACTTGGTATTATATTTGGACTTGTCTCATCATTCTTTGCTGCACTCTTCCCTATATTAAATAAGAAGTTAGTAGACCGATTTGATTCCAATACCATTACGTTTTATGAAATTGGGGGTGGCTGGTTATCGTTAAATATCTTGGTGCCAATTTATCTTATATTTTATCCTGCCCAGTATTTAATTCCAAGCGCGTCTGATTTTTTTTGGCTGATTATCCTAAGTCTTTTTTGTACCGTGCTTGCATTTAATCTTTCCATCCGTTCCCTAATTAAAGTTTCTCCCTTTACGGTTAATCTTTCGTACAATTTAGAGCCGGTTTATGGTATCATCTTGGCTTTTGTAGTATTTAATGAGAATGAGTATTTGGGTATTTCGTTTTATGTAGGGTTGGGTATTATTTTTTTTACTGTTTTGGTACAGAGCTGGCGTATTTGGACTAAAGAAAAACACAAGCAACAGTCGAGCTAATTTTTGCTACTTTTATTAAATAAATTTTTCCCAATGGTTTATACTCGATTTGCTATACGTTTCATATTTGTAATATGTACGTTAACTATATCATTATTTCTACAAGCTCAAAAGAAACCATTAGATCATACTGTTTATGATAGTTGGCAGAATATTGGAGAACGGAAATTAAGTGCAGATGGCAGTTGGATCGTTTATACAATTGATCTTCAAGAAGGAGACGGGAAGATGGTTTTGAAGAAAGTGGATTCGTCGTACCAATTTGAAATACCAAGAGGTTATATGTCCACTTTTTCTGACGATAGTCAATTCTTGATTTTAAGAATTAAACCACTTTATAGCGATATACGAAAAGCTAAAATCAAGAAAAAAAAGCCTGATGAATTTCCAAAAGATTCACTAGGCATTTACAATTTAAAAACTCATGAGTTTGAAAAAGAACCAAATGTGATTTCGTATAGCCTTCCCAAGAAATCGGGTAAGTGGCTTGCTTATTTGACTTCACCTATTCAAGTCGATTCATCAAACGGAAATATGAATATTGATTCAGTTCATCATGCTGATGATTCTCTTAAATCTGCCTTGCCGATTATCATCGAACAAACACCCAATAAGAAGCAAAAGCGAAAATTGAGTGCAACAGGAGTACGAATCGATGACGATGAATTGGATGCAGGTTCTGAAGAGCCTAATGCTCCCGTGATTAAGGAAGGAAATGAACTAGTTATTCGGAATTTGTCATCGCAAAATGAGCAAAAATTTCCGTTAATTAATGAATACCTATGGAGTGAAAATGGAAAGTTGATTGTACTAAAGTCAACATCCAAGAAATCAGATAAAGCAGTTAAGCCTTTAGTTTATCTATGGAGAACTGTTGAGAATAGATTTGATACACTAATGAAAGGGGCAAATGATATAAAAAATATAGCAATTGATCAGAAGGGCTATCAAGTTGCTTTTTTAGCTGAACGTGACAGTAGTTTTAAATCGCCGCAAAAATTTTATACGCTTTGGCATTGGCAAAATGGACAGCCTGAGGCATCTGTTCTTGTCGATAAATTTACTGAGGGTATGTTGATCAACTGGACCGTGTCGGACGAGTTTCTCCCTGTATTTAGCAAATCCGGGAATCGCATTTATCTAGGGACTAATCCGATAAAATCAATCATTGATACTAATCTAATTGAAATTGATCAGGTTAAACTTGACATCTGGCATTATAACGACGACTATCTTCAAACCTATCAATTAAAAAATATTGAGAAGGAAAACAAGCGTTCGTATTTAGCGATGGTTGATCTTCAAGAGAAAAAGTTTGTTCAATTAGCTGATTTAGATCTTCCCGATGTTGTGTATTCTTCTGAAGCTGATGCATCACAGTTACTTGGTATTACAGATAGATCAAACCGCGTTGAAATGCAGTGGCAGGGGGATACTAAAAAAGATGTTTATTCGGTGGATGCCTCTACCGGTAATCGTAAGTTAATTAAGAAAAATTTGGAAGGTGATCCACAGATTTCTCCATTTGGTAACTATATCTATTGGTATGATTTACAACAAAAACACTATTTCACTTATTCCAACGCTAATCTAGTAAACGTTAGTTCAAGGATACCTCATAAGTTATATGATGAAGAATACGATATGCCATCTCAACCAACACCATATGGTATAATGGCTTGGGCAAATCAGGATTCTAGTATTTTTGTTTATGATCGCTTTGATATTTGGAAACTTGATCCACTTGGGGTAAAATTACCTATTGAACTTACTAGTGGTAATGGACGTAAATTAAAGACAAGCTATAGGTATGTATCGACTAATGCTGATGAGAAAACACTAAAATACAATCAGCATATTCTATTGAAGTCATTCAATGAAACAAATAAGCAAGCTGGTATTGCAACACTAAACATCAGTGATGCTTCAACATTGAAGCATCAATTTCAAGGTAACTATGCCGTGAATGGATTAATCAAATCCTCTAATACTGATGTATATGCATATACCAAAGAATCCTTTATTTCGTCGCCAAATTTGTATTTAAGCAAAGACCTTAAAAAGGAAGAAAAGATTACTACAATTAATCCTCAACAATCTTCTTATTCTTGGGGAACAGCAGAGCTATATAGTTGGAAAGCATATGATGGAAAGACTGCTACAGGTATTGTATATAAACCGGATAATTTTCAAGAAGGTAAAAAATATCCATTGATTACCTATTTCTATGAAAAACTTTCTGATGGATTAAATAATTACATAGCTCCTGCTCCAACACCTAGTAGATTAAATATTCCATTTTTTGTTAGCAGAGGATATATGGTGTTAGCGCCTGATATCCATTACAAAATTGGTTATCCAGGAAAAGGTGCAGTTGATTATGTGGTGAGTGGGGCAAGATCATTGGTGAAGAAAGGGTGGGTTGATAGCACTAGGATGGGTATTCAAGGCCAAAGCTGGGGTGGGTATCAAGTAGCCCATATCATCACTCGAACAACTGTTTTTAAAGCAGCTTGGGCTGGCGCTCCCGTTGCCAATATGACAAGTGCTTACGGCGGTATTCGTTGGGAATCGGGTATGAACCGTCAATTTCAATATGAGAAAACACAGAGTAGAATTGGAGCAACTCTTTGGCAAAATCAAGCCTTATATATTGAGAATTCACCATTGTTCCATTTACCAAAAGTTACAACACCACTTGTGATCATGGCAAATGATAATGACGGTGCTGTGCCATGGTATCAAGGGATAGAACTTTTCACTGCCATGCGTAGGCTCAATAAAAAAGTTTGGATGCTCAACTACAATGGAGAAGCGCATAATTTAGTGGAGCGGAAAAATAGAAAGGATATTCAAATTCGCGAACAACAATATTTTGATTGGCTCTTAAAAGGAGATGCTCCTCCGTCATGGATTAACGTTGGGGTGCCTGCTACTGAAAAGGGAAAAACAATGGGATTGGACCAATAAAGTGATTAGATTTTAAGTAATCCTAATTTATTTAATCCTGTCATAGGTTTATTATCCCAAAACAATTCGAAATCTTCTAAGCCTGCTGATTCGTAATCGTTTTTTATTTCTTGAAGGGTGTATGTTTTGTTTTCCTGAAATGAAATTTTTACAAGAATAGGAATTAACCACTCTGCATGGGATTTTAAAATTTGAATTTCAAGTTGTCCCGATTTTGTAATAAAGTTGAGCTTGGCCATTTCACGTTGCATTCCTTTTTTTGACTGAATGTAATATTCAACTGAAGGGGCATTTCCAAGCCATATCACTTTAGCATTGGATTTAAACGTTAAGTCAATGTCTTGTGTCAGTGCTTTTTCAATATAGTCTGCTTCGACACTGGTTTTGGGAACTTTGAAATCGAACCAATTTTGCAAGGGATCATCAATGGCATGATGTTGCATGTAATTGAACAATGATTTTTTTAAACCAAAACTAAACGTATCATGATCTGTTCCGGTAGGATCGACATGCATTATATCATTATTGGCAAAAGTGCCAATTTCATCTTTTTCTTTTGATACATTGAATTTTTCTGGATTTAGTCCAACCGGACTATGTGCAGTCATAGTAAACTGATGCCAAAATGCCGATTGCAATACACCCGTTTTGAAAAGTTGTCTCACCATTTCTAGTGAATCAATGGTTTCTTGTGCAGTCTGTGTAGGAAAGCCATACATTAAATACGCATGAACCATGATTCCGGCTTCAGAGAAGTTTCTATTTACTTGTGCAACTTGAGAAACAGTTATTCCTTTTTGAATTAGTTCAAGAAGTCTATCTGATGCAACTTCTAATCCTCCGCTTACTGCTATGCATCCAGAGGCTTTTAGTAGTTGACAAAGATCAAAACTGAAGCTCTTTTCAAATCGAATATTCGTCCACCAACTTATAATTAATTTTCGCTTAATTATTTCCAATGCAAGTGCTTTCATTAATGATGGAGGAGCTGCTTCATCTACAAAATGAAATCCAGTGTTGCCTGTTTGTGCAATTAGCTGTTCAATGCGGTCGCATATCATTGAAGCAGTAGAAGGTTCATATAGTTTGATGTAATCTAGTGATATATCGCAAAAGGTGCATTTGCCCCAATAGCATCCATGAGCCATGGTTAATTTATTCCATCGGCCATCACTCCATAAACGATGCATGGGGTTTACTACTTCAATAGCGGATATATAATTATCTAAAGGCAGACCATTATAATCTGGCGTTCCAACTTCTGATTGTTTATATTCTTTGCTTGAAATATCGTTGATGAATTTAACGGTGTTCTCTTCTTTTAGGAATGCTCTTTTGAGTTG
Organism: Chitinophagaceae bacterium; assembly: GCA_947451935.1. Lineage (GTDB taxonomy): Bacteria > Bacteroidota > Bacteroidia > Chitinophagales > Chitinophagaceae > Pollutibacter. The sequence goes on along the minus strand of CANGBH010000007.1, from coordinate 35,745 downwards.
ATGCTGTTGTACTTTACCGTTTAAAAATCCAATTAGTAGTTCAACCGGAGCTTCTCCATCGTCTAACGTTATATAGTCGACATAGTCAAATACACGTGTGTCAGATAATGATCGGAGTTCTGTATTGGCAAATCCTCCGCCCATAGCTACGTGAATATGTGGATGATTTTTTTTGATCCATTGACCACATCGAAGGGCTGTATATAAATTTCCAGGAAAGGGTACTGATAATGCAACTAGTAAAGGTTGGTTACGTTCAATATGTTCTTTGAGTAGTGTTAAATAGATTGAATCGATATATGTATTGGGTAGTTGTAATACTTCATGCAATTGGTCAAAGCTGTTAGCACTTCGTCCGAGCTTTTCTGCATATCGACTAAACCCAAAATGTTCATCTACCGTTTCTTTTATCAAATCGGACAAGTCTTCAAGATACATGGTACATAAATACTTTGCTTTGTCTTGAATGCCCATTGATCCAAATGCCCATTCCATTTGATCTTTGTTTTCGAATCTCGACGCTTCTGGAAGAAAGTTTTTTTGACAAATATGATAGGCTAGTGTTGGATTTTTTCCTTGTAAAAAAAGGATGACGTCATCTATAGTATTAATGTAATCTCTATTCAGTATTACAATTCTCTTTGTATTGTCTGTTAAGGCAGGCTGGGTGTATTCTATGTGTTTAAATAATTCAGTCAATCCATTTTTGCTGAACAGACAAAGAATTGTTTCTATACCCAAATCTGCTTGGGATGAGGGTATGTTTTTTGTATTCAAAAATCCTTTAAGGTATGCAGTTGCCGGATATGGTGTATTCAGCTGAGTAAAAGGAGGGGTGATTAAAAAAATGGAAGTACTCAAAAAATGTAGGTTGTAAGAAAACTAATTTGGTTGTAAAGGCTTTTAAGAACGTTCAGTGCACCATTTAAAAAGATCTTGTTGTATCGAATGTTTCAAGGGCTTTCACAAATTCGCTTAAAAACTTTGAGCCCATTGCTCCATCAATAATTCTATGATCATATGACATTGAGATAAACATCATGTGCCTAATGGCTATGCTGTCACCTTTTTCACTTTCAATAACAACTGGTTTTTTCTTAATTGCGCCTGTTGCTAAAATTGCTACTTGAGGTTGATTGATGATAGGCGTTCCCATCAAGCTTCCAAAAGTTCCCACATTGGTGAACGTAAATGTGCCATCTTGAACATCGCTTGGTTGAAGCTTTCCATTTCTCGCTGTTCTGGCTAATCGGTTAACATGTTTCGTTACACCGATTAAACTCAATTGGTCGGCATATTTTATCACGGGTACAATAAGGTTCCCTGTAGGCAAGGCTGTTGCCATACCGATATTGATGTCTTTTTTGATGATTATTTTGTCTCCGGAAACACTCGCATTTAGCATGGGGAATTTCTTCAAACACTTGACCAAGGCTTCTATAAATAGTGGAGTAAGTGTTATTTTTTCTCCTTCTCTTTTCTCAAATTCATGCTTGTTCTTTTCTCTCCAACTAACCAAATTTGAAACGTCTGCTTCAGTAAAGCTAGTAACATGCGCACTAGTTGCTTTACTTCTTGTCATATGTTCAGAAATGAGTTTTCTCATTCTGTCCATTTCTATGATCTCAACATTATCTGAGCTTGATGATTCAACGATAGGCGCATGCACAGGTTCTGCAATTCGTTCCTGAACGTATGGGGTATTTATGGTTTCCTCTTGTATAGGAGCAATAGTCTCATTTGGACTTGCGAATTGTGCTGTTTTTCGAGTATTGAGGTATTGTAAAATGTCTTTCTTGGTTACCCTTCCATCGTTCCCTGTGCCTTGTATTAATTCAAGTTCATTAAGGTTTAGCCCTTCTTTAGAGGCAATATTCATCACCAAAGGGGAATAAAACTTGCCCGAATCTTGTTTCGACTTAATTTCTACTGTAGAAGGTTGATAGGGAACATATTGTCCATTTGATTCATTCTGCGAATGATTTTGTCCATTAGAATGGCTATTTTCTGGACCATTGCTTGAATTAGGAACTGCTGGGATAGCTTGGATCGTTTCTGTTGAGGTTGTTTTGATTTTTGCTATTATTGATCCAATAGCGATGACATCATTTTCTTGACAACAAAGTTCCTCGAGTATTCCTTCAGCGGTTGAGGGGACCTCACTATCCACTTTATCTGTAGCAATGTCAAGTAGTGGCTCATCATGTTTAACAAAATCGCCTACCTTCTTGTGCCATTTTAGCACAGTAGCTTCCATGATGCTTTCGCCTAATTTCGGCATTATGACATTAACTATCGCCATTCAGGTCAAAGTTAACTTATTCGAAGGACTCAGTAGGTAGTATTGGGGGCAAACTTATCCAACCTTTTTCCTCAAAAAATTGAGTGAATGGGCGGCGGTAAGTTCTATATTTCGTTGTCTATCAAACCTAAACTGCAAAGTGGTTGATTCTGTTTTGAATTCACTACTAAATGCTATACATACAAAGCCAACGGGTTTTGTGTCCGTGCCACCGCCAGGGCCCATTATACCTGATGTTGCCAAGGCAAAGTCTGTTTTCATTTTAAGCCTGATTCCTTCTGCCATTTTCTCCACGGTTTCTAGACTAACAGCCCCAAATTGAGCGATTATATCCTCTGGCACATCCAATGTATCGATTTTAGCCTCATTTGCATAGGATATGATCCCACCTTTAAAGAAGGCGCTAGAACCAGGAATTGCTGTGATTAAATGGGATATATACCCACCGGTACAGCTTTCCGCTATGGCTAGTGTCTTTTTTTGTTGAATTAGTATTCTTGCTATGGTTTCTTGTAAACTCAAGTCTTCGTCGATAACCAAATAGTCTTTTACTAACTCTTTTAAGTTGGCAAACATATTATTAAGCTCTTCAATGCTCACCAACGGATTTTGGCAGGAAAGCCTTAATCGAACCATCCCATAATTGGGTAGGTAGGCAAGTTTTATTGAACTCGGAAGATTTTCTTCAAATTGGATGAGTAGGTCAGCCAAAAACGATTCTCCTATACCGGCTGTTAATAATGTTCTGTGTTGAATAGGCACCAAATTGAATTGGCGCTTGAATGCTGGGATAACGTAATCCATCATCATTCCTTTCATTTCATGTGGAACGCCTGGCATGCTGATGTAGATGGTTCCATGTTTTTCAAACCACATCCCTGGAGCTGTTCCTCTTTTATTTTGAATAACCTGACAGGTGCTTGGAACCTCTGCCTGCTTTAGATTCCGTTCTAAGAGTGGACGGTTTAGCAATTTTTCGAATATATTTTTTACATTTTCCAGTGCTTGTTTGTCTACGATTAATTCACCTTCAAAAAATTGACATAGTAATGGTTTTGTGATATCGTCTGAAGTGGGACCAAGTCCTCCTGTAATCAATACAATTGGTGCCTGCTCACCTTCTTCTTCTAAAGTTTGCCAAATATCATCCCACACATCACCTACAGCAACACGTCTTTTAACATGGATACCCACTTTATTCAATTCTGTTGCGATCCATGCACTATTTGTGTCAATCGTTTGACCAATTAACAATTCATCTCCAATGGTGATGATTGAGGCTAAAATCGAGTTATCATTCATGAGCGTATATCAATTGAAATAGGGAAGTAGTTTTTCTCTCAACGGCGCTGGCATCGTGCATTTTGTTCGGGTTGCCTTTTCAACAAAAAATAGGGTGACGGTTCCTTTGCATACCAGTTTTTCCGCTTCGTTATAAATTTCCTGATGAAAGTCAATGCTATGGCTATCAGGCAATTCTTTTAGTATAGTCCGGATCGTTAACAAATCATCGTACAAGCCTGGTCTAGCATATTCTATTGTTAGTTTCACCACAGGCATAATTAAACCCCATTCTTCTATTTCTTTGTAGGTGATTCCAAGGTGACGAATGGCTTCAGTTCTCCCCGATTCGAAATATTCAATGAATTTGGCATGATAGACTACCTGCATTTGGTCAGTATCAGCATACCTAACCCTAATTTGATTATCAAATGAAAACATGTTAGGTATATTATTTACTAGCTATTCCATCAACACTTACTTTTCCAGGACCACATAGCAGTAACACTAGGAAACCGGCTAAGTAAAGACTTCCTTTTTCAGCTGTACCAAAGAAGTCATGCTCATGTACTTTGAAGATGATGACTAGCATGTTTATTATCAACGGAACAGCCATAGCCCTAGTGAACAGACCGATCACAATAAAAAGTGCGCAGAAAAATTCTGCGAAAATGCAAAGGGTCAAGGAAACTGAAGTTCCTAAATTCAAAAAATTATAAAAATCCGTTTTCATTTGATTAAAGTGCACCAATTTATCATATCCATGAGACATTATTAAGATGCCTAGTGCTAGTCGAATAACAAGCATAGCTGTATTAAAGGAAAACGCATTGTAGTGGATACTCATGAGTTTTTTCATGTTATGAAATTTTGTTTAGTCTAAAACTTCGTTAATTCTGTCGTTATAAAGATAAGATATTGTTCATATCAACTGTTTTTTTCGATATTTATCCACAGAGAATGACTTGTAACGTAATACAAGTTGAATAAAAGTAGATTTGCTATATAATCATCAATAAACTATGAAGCGATTTAAAGAGTTATTCTTTCTATCCTTATTTGTTTTCTTTTTTTGTCATACTAATACCATAGTAGCACAAAATTCGATGATGTATAATCCTAGTCAAGTTCAGTCTAGTTTTGGGAAACAACTATTTGAGCATGGGCTTTTTCAAGCTTCTCAAGCATATTCAAAAGTTGTGTTGCAGCAACCTCAACTCTTTCCTGCAAAAAGCGAAGGGTATAAAGAAGAGGTAAGTAATTTAGCGTTATATGCGGGTTTAGAAATTCATGATACAGAGTCATTGGCGAAAGCAGTGGCTAAATATAATCAGACCAATGACAAGATCCTCCATTCAAACTTTGCTTTTTATATTGGCAATTACTATTTCAGGGAAGGAGATTATGCAAACGCCGTTTCGTTTTTTGATTATGCTGATGATTCTTATCTGAGTGATGACCGAAGTGAGTATGTTCAATATGTTAAAGGAGTAGCATACTTTTCTTTAAATAATTTCTCCAAAGCCAAGCCTTTCTTAGAAAGTATCGCTCAACTAGATAAGTCGGTTTATAAAAATGATGTTACGTATTACCTTGGCTTTATTTCATTTGCTGAGAAGCAGTATGAAAATGCCTTGCGTTTGTTTAATCAATTAGTGCAAGATGATCAGTATAAGACTGTCGTTCCTTTTTACATAGGATATATATACAATGAGAAAGGTGAATCCGATAAAGCCATTGACGTATTGGAAGCATTTTTGAAATCAGGTAATATATTTTATTCAATTGAGTCTAGAGAATTGCTTTCCTCTGTATACTTTAACAAAGGCGAATTTCAGAAGTCTATCTCTTTTTACGAGACGTTGCAGAAGGATCAGCATTCTCTTGATGCGATGCAGCTACTTGAATTAGGTATTGGTTATCATGAAGTGGGAAGTTATACAAAAGCAATTCGTGTACTTAAACCACTCTCAGCAGAAAGTCCCGAAATAGCTAGTCATGCTGCTTTTTATTTGGGTGATTCATTCTTAAAGACTGGTGAGAAGGAAAGTGCTCGTAATTCTTTTGCCATGGTTGTCTCCAAAACGGATCTTAATAATCATAAGGAAATAGCTAGTTTTTATTATGCAAAGCTTTCACTAGAACTTGGATTTCTCGATTTAGGCTTCCAAAAACTATCTGATTTTTTGACTAGTTATCCTAACTCAACCTACTTGAATGAAGCACGCACAGTATTGCTGACATTTTATGCTAAAACCAATAATTTCCAAAAAGCATTGGCATTGTTAGAGTCTTCAACATTGGATAGATCTTCCTATTCAAAAATCGCTCCTCGAATTTATTTTGGTAGAGCCACGGAGTCTATCAATGAAGCTAAATATCAATTGGTATATGGGTATTTGAATAAAGTACTGGAATTCAAGTCTTCAAACTTTTTTCCATATGCATTATTCTGGAAAGGGGAAATTTTATTCAGAGAGAAAAAGTACAATGATGCCATAAAGTACCTTGCTGATTATATTCAACTTAATCCAACTACTCTTGGAGAAGCCTCTGCTGAAAATGCATATTATAATTTAGGGTATGCTTATTTCGAGTTAGAGAATTATGAAAAAGCGTATTCTTTTTTTGACAAAGTGATCGAATCAAAATCTGTTTATGATAATGATAAGTTGAGGGAATGTTTGGTAAGAGCTGCTGATTGTGCTTTTATGCAAAAGAAAATGGCTAAAGCAAAATCGTTATATGCCAAGGTGGCTGATGGTTCTAAGAATTATGGAAGTATTTATGCTGCATATCAACTTGCTATAATTGAAGGGGTGAACAATCCAACTGAAAAAATTAATGCATTAAAGCAAATCTTAACTGCGTTTCCATTGTCTTCGTTCACATCAATTGTCTTAATGGAATTGGCGAATACGTATATGTCTGAAGAATCATACCAAAACGCCATTACGTATTTAAATAAATTAATTGAAATGGCTTCAATAGCCGATAGCTTGAAGCCAGAAATATATTTAAAACTTGGTATTGCGCATTATAACCTAGAAAATACTGATCAATCAATATCCTTTTTTAGAAAAGTAATCAAAGAGTTTCCTTCTTCTGAGGAAGCTACTGAAGCTGTAGAGAGCGCTCGAAGCATTTATGTTAAGAATGGTAAGTTGGACGATTTTCAAATATTTTTAGAATCGGGTGGAAGATCTATTAATGCTTTTCAAAAAGACTCGCTTCAGTTTCAATTCGTACAATCGACATTTACAGAGTCTGATCATGCATTGACCTACAATGCCATCGAGCGATATCTTCATGATTATCCAAATGGACTTTTTGCTCCCGACGTACTCGCCTTCAAGTCAGATCTTCTAAAAGAGGATAGTAGATGGAAAGAGGCCGCTGAAACCTTTTCAAAATTGTCGCAAATTGGCCCTAGTAAGTATGAAAAAAATGCACTTAGAGAGGCTTCAAGGATTTACTTTTTTGAGTTACGAGATTATAAAAACGCATTGCCCCTATACATAAAACAGTATACTGATGCATTAGCTCTTGAAGATAAATTACTTTCATTGCGAGGTATTGTTCGATGTTACTATTTCACCCAACGCTGGGAGGAAGGGGGTCCTTATGCCTTACAACTAATGGATTCAAATTCAAACCTGGATGATCTTTCTTATGCACGAGTAGTTCTAGGATATAAATTTCAATCCATAAATAAATTAGACTCTTCTTCTTCTTACTTCAAAAATGTGATAGGTCGTAATTCCCTCTTAGGGGCTGAAGCAGGGTTTCAGCTCGCCCTTAATGAATTCAATCAAGAATTACTTAGTCAAGCAGAAGCTTCTGCCATGGCGGTTATTTCTAATGAGAACCCAAGCGATTATTGGCAATCTCGTTGTTATATTTTGTTGGGGAACCTTTTTTCTAAACAGAAGGATTTTTTCAATGCTAAAGCAACATTGGAGAGTGTTATAGAAAATTGTAAAATAAAAGATCTTGTTACTATGGCAGAAGAAGACCTTGAGCGCATTAAGGCTGAAGAACAAATAGTAGAACAAAAATGAAACTAACCCAATCACATATTATTTTTCGCAACTCTTTTCTATTGTATACTAGTCTCAATAAGGCTTATCTATTTTTTGTGTTGGTGTTTTTATGTTCCTCCGCATTTGCCCAAAAAGAAAAAAAAGAGAATGAAGTTATCAATATCACCTCTGGGTTTAAACCTAAGATAATTCCTGCGGGGAAAATCCAATTTTATGCATCAATACCAGCAAAAGACACAACACCATTTTCATTTTCATATCAATCTACTTACCAAATTGGAAAATCTAATTTGAAGTCATTTATTATAAAACCTTTAGCGTTGGTTCTAGATTCATCAGCTGGAAATGGGGTAGAGCTTTTCAGTAAATTGGGCTATGGTAACTTGCAAAATCCATTTGCGCAACTTGCGTTTCAATCTATTCAGGACAATCTAAGTATTGTAGCTTGGGGAGATCATATATCAGCTAAAGGAAAACTCGCTGATCAGCAATTTAGTAATTCATCATTAGGATTTTATCTACAAAATAAGTTGTCTTCATCTCAAAAGGTATCATTGTATGGAGGATATACTTTTGATGCTTACCGCCAATATGGATATGATCACACTAGTTTTTCTTATTCACGTAAAGAGCTACAGCAACAGTTTAAAAGAGCCTATACTGGAATTTCATATTACACCTTGTTAGGAAGTAAACGAAAAATATCTGTAAATCCTACTCTTGATTTTGGATTACTATCTACCAATAAAACAGCTCAGGAATTATCTGTGAGTGTTAGTGTGCCATTTACCTATGCATTAAAAAGCGATTTATCCTTTTCAGCTGCACCTATTTTTGATATAGTGGGTTATCGAAATGGCAGTGGTAATAGCAATACATCTACACAAATTCTTCTCCCACTAAAACTTAATTATACTTCCGCTAATTTAAAATTGAGTGGTGGAGTTGTTGGCGTAAAGTCAGCTCAGTTAAACATTGCGCCTCTTTTTGATTTGAGCTATAGGGTGAATGATAGCAGATTTAATTTACTTGCATCCATAAGGAATGATTTTCTGATAAATTCATATCAATCTTTAAGAACATATAATCCTTTCATTGTTTCGCCTGATTCACTTTCTTTTGGTCGTAAATCAACCTATAGTGCAGGAATTAATTGGTCTAATGAATTTGGTTTTCAAACCAGTTTTTTGGTCGGATTTGCCAAATTTACCGGCTTGCCACTATTTATTAATTCAGGCGTTTCCGGTAAAGATTTACGTGTCATGTTGGAATCATCTCTTACCGCTATTCAATTGCAATCTAATGTGGATTATGTGTTGTCTGAGCAGTTCAAATTTGCTTCTAAGACTAATGTATACTTATTTCAGTCTCAGCAGGTATACGATAAACCGTATGGGTTTATCCCAGTTGAATTAGACCTGGAATTAAATTATAAGCCTATGTCGAATTTAGCCATTTCGCTCCATTCGTTTATCTGGAAAGGTGCAACGGCAAGCACTGAGCCACTATTGACTAAAAAATTAGATAACGTAGCCGATATTAACCTTGGTGTGGATTATAAATTGAATAAAAAATGGGGTTTTTGGATTGATTTGAATAATATTGCCAATATGCATTATCAGCGCTGGAACCAATATCAAGCTTATGGCTTCAACTTCTTGGCCGGAGTACGATATCGTTTCTTGAAAAGAAGCATAAACTAATTTGAAATGCAATCTCATCCAATTCCTACCATAATTTATAAATTCCTACTCCTTAATGGGTCAGTAGCTATTCCTGATTTTGGTGTTTTTGAGCTGATGCATACTCCTGCAGGAAATGATTTCACACAAAAAACAATTCTACCTCCACAGTATACCATTCGTTTTGCAAAGGACATTAATGGTAATCCAATTAGCTTGATTGGTTATATTTCTTCAATTGCCAAGGTTACAGAAGACCATGCAATTCAGTTGTTGAATGATTTTTCACTTCACCTGCGTAAAAAAATTGCGACAGATAAAAAAGCGGAATGGCTTGGACTTGGTTTAATTACTGAATCATCTGATGGGGTGGTGGAGTTTCAGCCCAAATTGCATTCATCCGATTATTTCACTGGGATTCATTATCAGCATGTTTTAAGACAGCATAATAACCATCAAGTGAAAGTTGGCGAGGAGGAAAAGACTAAGGTTGAGATGGAAGCATTTTTTGAAGATCAGAAAAAAGGATATCAGTTAGTGTCATGGAAAATGACGGCTATTTATTTACTTATGCTGTCTGTGATCATCCTTTTCTTTAGATTTACTATAAGCAATTATACCATCCTGGAGGCAAGATGGAACCCAATTAAAGCATCTATCCCAGCTGCTTCATACAATATACCTTAACTCTTTTTAATGCACGTACAAGATAGTTGCCCGGTTTGTGGAAATGCTGCTTCTAACATGATCTTTTCGGTTAAGGATTATACAGTTTCCCAATTGATGTTCGAAGTGGTAGAATGTACTCAATGTTCCCACCGCTTTACCCATGAAATACCTAACCTTGACGAAATTGGAGCTTATTATAAATCTGATCAATACATTTCTCATACAGATAGCAGTCAGGGGCTATTGAATAAAGTATATCAATTTGTTAGAAATATTTCATTGGTTTCAAAAAGAGAGTTAATTGAACAGTCTACCGGACAAAAAAAAGGTAATCTATTAGATTACGGATGTGGAACAGGTGCTTTTTTGAATGAAATGAAAACGGCAGGATGGAATATTGCTGGTATTGAACCTGATGCAGGTGCCATGGATAAGGCAATTCAATTAACAGGAGCAAATATCCAATCTCCAGCTTTTTTATCGACCCTTGAGTCTGAACGATTTGATGCCATTACCCTTTGGCATGTACTAGAACATGTGCATACATTGCATGAAACCATTGATCAACTTAAGGCTTTATTGAAGCCTGGAGGAACGTTGATCATTGCTGTGCCCAATTATACTTCTTATGATGCTCGCTACTACAAGAATTATTGGGCTGCTTATGATGTACCTAGACATCTCTATCATTTCAGTCCAATGTCTATGCAGAAACTAATTTCTTCTCATGGAATGACCGTAGAGAAAATATTACCGATGTGGTTTGACTCATTCTATGTCTCACTACTGAGCGAAAAGTATAGGAAGAATATACTTGGACCACTTTATTCTTGTTTCATAGGATTACTATCCAACATCAATACGCTTTTTAATAAACAGCAATGTAGCTCACAGATTTATGTGGTCAACAAATAGATCTTTATCGAATTGATTCTAATCCCTTCTTCATCGATGGGTCTACTCTATTCAAGACCTGGAAATATCCTGTTTCGCCAAACAGTATTCTTGCAATCATCGCTTTTATTCTATTACCCAAAAATTGCTTCGAATTTTCGTTTTTGATAGACAGTGTTATGTCATCTTTTTTTACAAAATCCATTAACAATGACAAATAATTTTGCGGAAGTGCAAATTGATTATTAAAGTCGTTGCTGTTTTTGTAGTTAGCTAAAGCGGTTTTGTTTGTCATGTAATAGTTGTACGCAAAATTAGACAGTGTATTTTTTGCATAGAGCCTGTTTAGGCTGGTGTCGAATAATGCACTATCTATTGCTATAAAATAATCTGGTGTAATACCACCACCACCGTAAAGCAATTTTCCTGAGGCTGTCTTGTACTTCTTACCATGTTGTATTGCGGCAGTATCTTTTTCCTCTTGTTTTTGATTATGTAATCGATTTACAATTTCCATATTGTATTCATCACTGCCATTCTGATAGGATTTTTGAATGCTTCTTCCAAGTGGAGTATAGTATCTTGCCGTGGTTAATCGTAGTGCTGATCCGTCAGAAAGTGTATATTGTTCTTGTACAAGTCCCTTGCCAAAACTCCTTCTCCCAATAATCGTTGCACGGTCTAAGTCTTGTAATGCACCTGCTAGCACTTCACTTGCTGAAGCAGATCCTTCATTCATCAGAATGGCTACTTTTCCTTCTTCGAATAAGCCAGGTCTTTTGCAGAGGTATTCCTTTCTGGGGTTGTTTTTACCTTGTGTATATACGATAAGTTTATTATCACCAATAAATTCATCGGCAATATCAACTGCTTCCTCTAGAATACCTCCTCCATTGTCGCGCAAGTCGAGTATCATACTTTTCATTCCTTGATTCTTTAATGATTCAAGGGATTTCATAAATTCCTCATAGGTCGTTCCAGAAAAACGATTTAATCTAATATATCCTGTATTGGCATCAAGCATATATGATGCATCAACCGATTTTAGTGGGATAGTACCTCGAGCTATTTTTTTTACAATGATGTTTTTGTCGCGTTGAATCTTCAGTGTTACTTCAGTGCCAGAGGGACCCTTAACCCATTTTTTAAACTGTTCCGTGTCTTTTATGCCAATAGCCGTCGAATCATTCACCGCTATAATCCGGTCACCTATTTTTAGTCCTGCATTAAAAGCTGGACCATTTGGAAGTACAGCTAATATATGGACGCTGTCTTTGATTATATTGAACTCAACACCAATGCCTTCAAATTGACCTTCTAGGTCTTCATTAATTTCCTTTAGTGATGATATGGGAATATAAACGGAATGTGGATCAAGAGAACTCAATACTTTTTCTATGCCGATTTCTGATACAGAGTCGACATTAACTTCATCTACATAGCGCTGTCTTACCAGTTCTAATACTTCTCCCATTTTATTTTTACCACCTGAGCTAAAAATACTTTTCGCATTTGGCATATTGCTATGTAATTTGTAGCCAACAAACATGCCAATGATAACGGCAATAGAAAAAAGTAGTGGAAGACCGATGTTGATTTTTTTGTTACTCATAAACCATTTAGATAATAATTTTGTAAAGTTCCTGAAATTACTTGATATATGATTGGATTACAATTGATAGTTGATGCTGGCGCTACGAAAACAGAGTGGCGCATTGTGGGTAAAGGTCGCTATAAGTCGATGTTTACCATTGGAATAAGTCCTTACCACTTCACTCAAAAGCAAATTGAAGAAACATTGCTCCGGGAATTGCCAAAATCTATTTTTAAAAAGGAATTTTCTGCCATTCACTACTATGGCACCGGTTGTTATGCCACTAAGAATTCCAATATGGTCAAGAAAGCGCTTGATAATACACTTACTGCATCAAAAATCAACGTTACGCACGATACGATGGGTGCTGCCCTGGCCTTATGTGGAAGAGAAAAGGGAGTGGTAAGTATATTGGGTACAGGATCAAATTCCTGCTATTTTGATGGTAAAAAAATTGTTGCCAATTCTCCGGGACTAGGGTATATACTAGGTGATGAAGGAAGTGGGGCTTATTTAGGGAAAAAAGTGATTCAGCATTATTTGTATAAAATGTTTGATAAGCCGTTGATGAAGTCTTTTACCGATACATTTCAAACCGATGGAGATCAAATTTTACACCATACCTACCGGGAACCATTGGCTAATCGATACCTCGCTTCTTTTGCCAAATTTTTATCATTACATAGAGGACATTTTATCATCGAAAATATCATTGAAGATGGATTGCGTGATTTCTTCAATCAACATTTATTAAGTTACCCTCAACACAAAACATACCCGGTTCATTTTGTAGGCAGTATTGCATATTATTTCCAAGATAAAATAAGCGATCTTTGCATTGATTTTGGCATGACAAAAGGGAAGATCTTACAACAGCCGATGGATGGTTTGGTTGCATACCATTCGAATTGAGTTTAAATTGACTAATGACTGATTTTATAAAAACTACTGAACAAGATTCTATCTATAGGCACCTTGAAAAAATGAGCGTGCATGAAATTCTGCTGAATATGAATCAAGAAGATGCTAAAGTAGCAGAGGCTGTTTTCAAAAGTATTCCTCAGATTCAAGTGTTGATAGAAGCGATTGTTGATAAGATGATTCTTGGGGGCAGACTATTTTATATTGGTGCAGGAACGAGTGGGCGATTAGCTTTGGTTGATGCAAGTGAATGTCCTCCTACATTTGGCGTTTCGGATAATGTTGTCATTGGTGTTTTAGCAGGAGGCAAAGAAGCCATGTTTAGTGCAATTGAATTTGCTGAAGATGATCTTGAGCAAGCCTGGATTGACTTACAAAAACATAGCATAACTAATGATGATGTCGTAGTGGGTATTGCAGCGAGTGGAACAACTCCCTATGTGATCGGTGGTTTAAAGAGGTGTAATGAACAGGGTATTGTTACGGGTTCTATTTCGTGCAATGAGCATTCACCTTTGTCGGAAGTAGCTTTATATCCCATTGAAGTGGTTGTTGGACCGGAATTTGTGACAGGAAGTACCCGCATGAAAAGCGGTACTGCACAAAAGATGATTCTTAATATGATTTCTACAGCTGTGATGATTCAGCTTGGTCGGGTAGAAGATAATAAGATGGTCAATATGCAACTCACCAATGATAAATTAATTGATAGAGGTATTAAAATGATTATTCAACATCATGCTACTCTTTCTTATGAAGAGGCAATGGCTATATTAAGTAGAGTAGGGAGTGTAAAAAAAGCAATTGAATTTCTTAATGAAAAATGAGTTGATCAATGCATGAGTTAGAGCCATTTTATAATTGGAAACATATCTATTCTGCTGACGAGGATAGTAGATCTGTATTTTTCGGTAGAGAGTATTCCGAATTTGAATTTACCCAAACAGTTTATAATTACTTTATCCATCCCCAGTGGGATGACTTTGGATCTCAGACTTTGTATTTAAAAATTTTAATGGCTGATTATGATCTTCAATATGCTATCATTGAATTGATCGGAGAGTGGAATGATGCGATTGAAAATGATATCATGACCTTGAAGCGAGATGTGATTGATTCTTTGATTGCTGAAGGAATTAATAAGTTTATTTTGATTGGTGAAAATGTGCTTAATTTTCACAGCAGTGATGATTGTTATTATGAAGAGTGGTATGATGATATTGCAGACCTTGGTGGCTGGATTCTTTTGTTGAATATGCCTGATCAATCCACCTATGATTTTTTAAAAGTGGGTAACGATCGATATGTTCAATTGCTACATTTCCCAGAGTGGCGGACCTATACCCCAAACAATTTGTTTATTAAGCTTGATAACTATATCCTCAAAAAATTAAACAATTAAGGAGATAGATCCTATTATATGGCATTTTGGCTTCAGATTTTATGAAAAGAGCCTAAACAATCGTCCATTTTATGCCTTCGTTGTGTTAAATTTGCACTCAATTAAAAATTCAGTAAAACTGCATTATGAACTGGAGTCAATTATTTAGTTCTTCGATCGGTAAAAAGATCGTGATGGCCTTAACCGGTATCTTTCTTATTATTTTTCTTGTTGTTCATTGTTATGTGAACGCAAATGTCTTCTTCCCGAATGCTCAGGAGAATTTTAACAGAGCTGCTCATTTCATGGGAACAAACTTTTTAATCAGGGTAACTGAAATTGGTTTATTTGCTGGTTTCATTTTACACATCATTCAAGGCTATAAACTTGAATTGCAAAATAGAGGCTCACGTAAGTCACGCTATGCAGTCAGTGCAGGTAACAAAACATCAAAATGGTACTCCCGTTCTATGGCATTGTTGGGTACATTGATTTTGTTGTTTTTGATTATGCACCTGGTTCATTTCTGGGTACCGTCTCGCTTCGGAGGCTTAACAGAAGTTCAATATGGCAATGATCCTATCGTTTTCCATAATCTATACGCCCAAATGCAAGACACATTTGCTCCAATGTGGGTAGTAGTGGTCTATATCCTAGGGTGTATTTCTCTCTCATGGCATTTGCTTCACGGCGTGCAGAGTGCAGCACAAACGCTTGGGTGGACAAATAAAAAATACACTTCTCTCATTAAATCAATTGGATTTGGTTTCTCGATCATCGTTCCGTTGATTTTTGCCTTGATGCCTATTTTCATTCATTTTGGATGGGAACTTAAGCTAGGCAGCCTAACCTTGTTATTCTAATTAATTTTCAAAAAAAGTCAACATTATGCTTGATTCAAAAATACCTGCTGGTCCGCTCGATGATAAATGGACTACCTATAAAGGAAAAGTAAAACTGGTTAATCCAGCCAACAAACGTAAGCTTGAAGTTATCGTAGTTGGAACTGGACTTGCTGGTGCTTCTGCGGCTAGCAGTCTAGCTGAAATGGGTTATAAAGTGAAGGCATTCTGCTTTCAAGATTCTCCAAGACGTGCGCATTCAATTGCCGCTCAAGGAGGTATTAATGCAGCAAAGAATTATCAAAATGATGGTGATTCTGTCTACCGCCTTTTTTATGATACCATCAAAGGAGGTGACTACCGTGCTCGTGAAGCTAACGTACATCGTTTAGCAGAGGTCAGTACAAATATTATCGATCATTGTGTGGCTCAAGGTGTTCCTTTTGCTAGAGAATATGGTGGATTATTGAGTAACCGATCTTTTGGGGGTACTCAAGTTCAACGTACATTTTATGCTGCTGGACAAACCGGACAACAGTTATTGATTGGCGCATATCAATCATTAGAAAGACAAGTAGCACTTGGTAATGTAGAAATGCATACAAGACATGAGATGATTGAGTTAGTGATCATTGATGGAAAAGCCAGAGGTATTATTGCCCGTAATCTCGAAACAGGTGAATTAGAGAGACATTTCGGTCACGCTGTTTTACTATGCACTGGTGGTTATGGCAACGTGTTTTATCTTTCTACCAATGCAATGGGTTCAAATGTAACGGCTGCATGGAAGGCTCATAAAAAAGGAGCGTATTTTGCTAATCCTTGTTTCACTCAAATACATCCAACTTGTATTCCTGTTTCAGGCGATCATCAATCCAAATTAACCTTGATGTCTGAATCCCTCAGAAATGATGGAAGAATTTGGGTACCTGCTAAACAAGGTGATACTAGAAAGCCAAATGAAATTCCTGAAGAAGAACGTGATTATTACTTGGAAAGAAGGTATCCCGCCTTTGGAAACCTTGTACCCCGCGACGTAGCGTCAAGGGCTGCCAAGGAACGTTGTGATGCTGGTTACGGTGTTGGTTCTTCTAAGCAAGCTGTTTACTTGGATTATGCCGATGCAATCTTACGTTATGGCAAAATAGAAGCGAGCAAAAGGAACCTGGGTAATATTGGAACCGATGCCATTATAGCATTAGGAAAGGAGGTGGTTAAAGAGAAGTATGGTAACCTCTTCAATATGTATGAAAAAATTACAGGAGAGAATCCATATGAAATTCCAATGCGTATTTATCCAGCCGTTCACTATACGATGGGTGGCTTATGGGTTGATTATGAATTGAAAACAACGGTTGATGGATTATATGCTTTAGGTGAAGCGAACTTCAGTGATCATGGTGCAAACAGGCTTGGAGCCTCTGCGTTGATGCAAGGACTAGCGGATGGTTATTTTGTTATTCCATACACACTTGGAAATTATTTAGCAGAAGAAATCAGAACAAGCAATATTTCTACCGATCACCCTGCATTCATTGATGCAGAAAAGGTGGCCAGTGATCGCATCAATAAATTAATGACTATCCAAGGAAAGCAAACTGTTGAAAGTTTTCATAAAAGATTGGGTAAAATCATATGGGACAAATGTGGTATGGCCAGAAATGAAGAGGGATTGAAACAAGCCATTGCAGAAGTTAGAGCCCTTCGTGATGAGTTTTGGTCTGATGTTAAAATACCTGGTATCATTAATCAAATGAACCCAGAGTTGGATAAAGCAGGTAGGGTAGCCGACTTTCTTGAATTGGGTGAATTGATGTGCTTGGATGCATTAGAAAGAAAAGAAAGTTGTGGCGGACATTTTCGCGAGGAGTATCAAACTCCAGATGGTGAAGCCCTACGTGATGATAATGATTTCATGTATGTAGCCGCCTGGGAGAGCAAAGAAGTAGGTAGCTGGAACCTTCATAAAGAGACCCTTGATTATGAAGTGGTGAAACCAAGTCAACGTAGTTATAAATAATTAATTTTCTTATCCGTTAATTCGATCCATATGCAGCATTATACAATGAATTTGAAACTTAAGGTTTGGCGCCAACAGAATAGTAAATCTGAAGGACGCTTTGAAGTTTATGATGTGAATGATATTTCATCAGAGATGTCATTTCTAGAAATGATTGATGTGTTGAATGAGAAACTCATTAAAGATGGTGGGGATTCCATTGCATTTGATCACGATTGTCGTGAAGGTGTTTGTGGTATGTGTTCTATGGTGATTGATGGTCGTCCACACGGTCCTTGGCAAGGAACTACGACCTGTCAGTTGCATATGCGTGCTTTTAAAGATGGCGATACCATTACCATTGAGCCATTTCGTGCAAATGCATTCCCTGTGGTGAAGGATTTAATGGTGAATAGAGGGGCTTTTGATCGAATTATACAAGCGGGAGGATATATCTCAGTTAATACCGGAAATGCTGTTGATGGTAATGCAATATTGATCGACAAGCAAAACGCTGATGATGCATTTGCTGCAGCTGCCTGTATTGGTTGTGGCGCCTGTGTCGCTGCGTGTAAAAATGCGTCTGCTATGCTGTTTGTTTCAGCTAAAGTCTCTCATTTGGCTTTATTACCACAAGGTCAACCTGAAAGCAAACAACGTGTTGCTGGAATGATTGCTCAAATGGATAAAGAAGGATTCGGTAGCTGTACTAATACCTATGCTTGTGAAGCAGAATGTCCTAAGGAAATTTCTGTGATGAACATAGCACGTTTGAATAGGGAGTATTTACAGTCAAACTTAGGTTCTTAGTCAGTTTATTTTTATTGTCTTTCTAACCTTTTCGATTTAATGAAGTAAATGGGTTGAATTAAGGCCTATTTTCTTTTAATTCCTGCGTAAATCAATGATAATGGATAATTTTATATCATTCTTACCAGAAATTCAATCTATTGTTATTTAAAAGGTTAATACCACTTCTTCTATATCTATTCCTGGTTGGGTTTGTCTCCGCACAACCCCTTACAAACTTGCGCCAAAAAACCATTTCAACATCCCCAAAGGTTTTTAAGCTTGATAGTCTAAGCATTGAGCCAAACTCATTTTGGATAAAAGATATTTCAAAAGAGGATTATAAACTTGATTTTGCATCATCAACCCTTGCGTGGATTAAAAAGCCAGCTTTTCCTGAAGTTGAAGTTCATTACCGGGTACTGTCAATTAATTTAGCCTCCGAAACCAAACGGATGTCGTTTGATTCAGTGATGTATCGTTTTGGGTTACCTCAAGTGAGGATTAGTAATAAATCCAGTAATCAAAAGCCATTCGATTTTGGTAAAATAAACTCCAATGGTAGTCTAGGACGTTCGCTATCCTTTGGAAACCGACAAGACGCTGTCTTAAATTCAAGTTTAAACTTACAACTCAATGGATATATCGGCGACAGCATTTTGCTAGCTGCTGCCATTTCAGATAATAATATTCCCATTCAACCTGATGGAAATACGCAAAATTTAAAAGAGTTTGATCAAGTATATATTCAGTTTTCAAAAGATAAATGGAAACTTCTCTTAGGCGACTTTGACCTGAGAAGAAATGATTCTTACTATTTGAATTTTTATAAACGTGTTCAAGGAATTTCATTTGAATCAGCAGATAAAATTTCATCCTCTATAAATAATAGTCTTCACGTAAGTGGTGCCGTGGCAAAGGGCAAATTTACACGAAACGTTTTTCAAGGTTCAGAAGGGAATCAAGGCCCGTACCGACTAAAAGGGGCAAATCAAGAAATGTTCTTCATCGTCTTGGCAGGAACAGAACGGGTTTTTATAGATGGTGTGTTGATGGAAAGGGGAGAGGACCAAGATTATGTAATCAATTACAATACGGCAGAAGTTACGTTTACTCCAAAGCAAATGATTACAAAAGATAAACGTATTCAAATTGAGTTTGAATATGCAGATCGAAATTATTTAAATTCTCAACTCTACCTGCATGATGAAGTATTCATTGGAACTAAGTTTAAAATGAATATCGGATTTTTCAATAATGGGGATGCTAAAAATTCACCGATTAGTCAAACCCTAAATACAAATCAAAAACAATTTTTATCTACCGTTGGTGATAACCTAAACAAGGCATACTATAGCTCAGCTATGGCCGACACCTTTGCCAATGGAAAGATTCTCTATAAACAAGTAGACACGATATACAATGGAAACAATCGAGACACCATATATCAGTACACGAATCTTGATCAACCTGATTTATTCACGCTATCCTTCATTGACTTAGGAGATGGAGGTGGAAATTATATTCAAGACTTAGATGCCAATGTGAATGGAAAGGTATACAAATGGGTTTCTCCAGATATATCTACCGGTTTAAAGTCAGGACGATTCGAACCAGTCGTCTTAATCGCAGCACCTAAAAGTCAACGCCTTATTTCAATCGGCACTGAATGGGATGTAAGTAAGTCATCTCAACTCTTGACGGATGTTGCGTTTAGTAAATTTGATCTCAATCGATTTTCTTCAAAAGATAAATCGAATGATGACGGGATAGCTGGCCGATTAATTTTCAAAAACACAAAACGTATATCAGCTGATAAAGGCATTTCTTTAACATCCGACTTCAACCTAGAGTATACCTCATCAACCTTTAAGCCGATTGAGCGACTTCGGAATGTGGAATTCAATCGTGATTGGGGTTTGGATCTTGTTACGCTGCCTGCAGATGAAAAGTTGGCATCAGCAAATTTCAACTTATTGAATGAAAAAGGTCATAGTCTAAAATATTCTATTGGATCGTATGCCCGAGATGAAAATTATAAGGCTACTCGAAATTATATCGAGCATCATTTCAATGAACGCTCTTGGCGGATGGATAATATTTTCGGCTATACATCCTTCAATGACGGTATGGCTAAAGGATATTTCTTGAGGCCTTCGCTTAACCTTACCCGAACTATTGAACATTGGTCAAACCAAGAATTTGGCGTTAAATATTCACTTGAAAAAACAACGTCATCATTCATACGTTCAGATTCACTTAAAGCGGGAAGTTTTGCATTCAATACCTTTCAGGTGTTTACTCAATCTGACCAATCAAAAATGAATAAATGGGGATTGAATTATTTTACGCGAACAGATCAAATTCCATTTGCCAATAAATTGCAGAGAACTGATAGAAGCCATAATTATAGTATAACGTCTGAACTACTCGCTAGTGAACATCATCAAGTAAAGTTTAGTACTACGTTTAGGCAACTTGAAATCATCAATAGCCAAGCCACTGCGGTCAAGCCAGACAAAACACTCTTGGGAAGGGTTCAATACCTTTCAACAGTCTGGAAAGGAGCCATAAATGGGGATATGTTATATGAGTTGGGGACTGGACAAGAGCCGCGAAAAGATTTCGCTTTTTTTGAAGTTCCTGCTGGACAAGGAGAATATACGTGGATTGATTACAACAATGATGGCGTTCAACAACTTAATGAATTTGAAATTGCTAAGTTTCGTGATCAAGCTAAATTTTTCAGAATTGCAACGCCTACCAATGAGTTCATCAAAGCCGATTATTTACAATTTAATTACAACGTTGTAATTAATCCATCTCAAGCGTTATCGAATTCCACTTCTAATGCATTTATTAATTTTATTAAAAAATTATACGTTCAATCAGCTCTTCAAATCAATAAAAAACAAGAAGCAGGGCATGCTAAAGCCTATAATCCATTTGATAATTTTTTGAATGACACGTCTTTAATAACGTTTGATCGGGTATTCAGTAATTCATTTTCATTCAACAAAATGAGTCAGGTATGGGGACTTGATATCAATACCTTGCAAACAAGTAATAGAGCATATTTGTCTTATGGTTATGAAACACGTTCCATTGATGGTATTTCATTCAAGATTAGATCGAATTGGTTTAAGGTAATTACAGTTGATTTTATCACTAAAATGAATCGAAACATTTTAGAAACTCCAAAATTCAGCAATCGAAATTATAATGTTTCTTCATTGGCACTTGAGCCAAGAATAACATTTACGCAAGGAACGAATTTGCGTTTGATGGCGGGTTATAAGATAGATGATAAACAAAATAAAGGACCTGAAGCAGCAAAAATTAATGCAATGCTTTTTGAAGCCAAGTATAATTTAGTGTCTAATACGGCTATTTCAACTTCGATGAATTTTAGTAAAATAAGTTTTAATGGAAATGCGAATACCAGTGTTGGGTATATTATGCTCGAAGGCCTGTTGCCAGGAAAGAATTTTATCTGGACGTTAGATCTCACTAAAAGACTCAATCCTTATCTTGAAATGACCATCCAATATGAAGGACGAAAAGCTGGGAGCTCTGGCATGGTTAATATTGGACGAGCGCAAATTCGAGCAATATTATAAAAAAAGGGACAGTGATATCACTGTCCCTTTTTTTATAATGTATTCAGCTAATCTTATTTAAGAACAGCTATACCTTGTCCGATTTTGAAACCATTTTGATAAACAACGATGCTATAGCTTCCTTTAGAATAGGCATCAGTTTGTTTGAGGTCAAAGTTTATTGATTTTGATTCACCCTGAGTATATTCGGTGTTCAATTTAGTTGTATAATCTGATTGTCCGTCTTGGCGTGTTTCAAAACTTCCAGAGCCAAGTGCTGTTTCTTTGATAATTTTTCCACTTGGGTCTTTTGCGATGATGAATAGAATTTTTGTACCGGTAGTTGCAATTCGATTATCATCTAACATGAAGGATATACGAAGTTTGTCGGCACGTTTTGCTCTATTTGTAGCTTTTTCTTTTCCAGAATTCGTTTCGTTTATAGCCGCTATTTGAAAGCTTGATGCATGAAGCGTAGAACCTACATCAACTTTATTTTCAGCATCTTTTTTAGCCACTTCTGTACTGGCTAGGTTTTTTTCAAGGTTTTGCTTATCGGCAGTTAATCCCGCTTTATCAACAGTGAGCTGTTGGTTTTCAGCTTGAAGTCTTTCGATTTCCTTTACATAGTCATTGATTTTCCCATTCAATTCACCAACCAATACTTTTGCTTCAGCAAGATCTTCTGCCGTTGCATTTTGTTTGCTAACCAAAGACTTGAATCTGCTTTTCAATACCTGCATTTCCTTG
The DNA here is from genome assembly GCA_947451935.1 of Chitinophagaceae bacterium. Lineage (GTDB taxonomy): Bacteria > Bacteroidota > Bacteroidia > Chitinophagales > Chitinophagaceae > Pollutibacter. The sequence goes on along the minus strand of CANGBH010000007.1, from coordinate 12,999 downwards.
TCTTTAGTTTTCACTAAACTATCAAGTCCGACGTTCGTTTGAGTCATTTCTTGTAAACGAACCATGGCATCATCAAATTCTTTTTGAACTGCATTTTTAGATGAATCTAGGGTTGAATATTGAGCATCTTTGTCTGAAATCAATATTGCTGTTTGATTCTTAGTATAGAAAAAGTATACCCAAGAGGCAATTAGTGCAATCAGTAGGACAATGATAATTGTGCCTTTATTGTCTTTTTTGGATTCTTGACTAAAATTGTCGTTTGTAGGATTTGTTGTCATGATTTAATGGATTGTTGAGTATTATTCAAAATTGAATTGATATTTTTGATATCTACACAAAGGAATATCATTTTTTTTCTATAAAACCTTGTAACTATGTTAAAATATACCATTCATGTGTTATCATAGAAATTAATGAAATCCCTAGAATGCTAAAATAAAAGGAATATGAGCGTTGAACAGATACAGTCAGATTGGGTAAAAGGGGTTTTTAAGCCCATTTACTGGCTCCAAGGGGATGAGCCTTATTATATTGATTTGTTGACGAATTATGCCGAGGCCAATATTCTGACACCGGACCAGGCATCCTTTAATTTGAGCGTTTTCTATGGAAAGGATTCAAAAGTAGAAGATGTGCTTAACGCATGCAGAAGGTATCCTATGTTTTCAGATTTACAAGTAGTAATACTAAAGGAAGCTCAGCAGCTTCGCGATATTGAAAAGTTAGAACATTACATAGAACAATCCCTTTCCTCTACCATTTTGCTTATAGCATATAAAGATAAAACTTACGATAAGCGTAAAGCGTTTGGGAAATTGATTCATAAGAAAATTGAGGTGCTGACTACAAAGAAGTTGTATGACAATGAATTACCTGAATGGGCGTCTCAATTGATCAAGCGAAAGGGATTGGATATCAAGCCTAAAACATTACACATATTAGTTGAACATATTGGCAACGATTTACAACGAATTGAAAATGAAGTAGAAAAAATAATCATTAACCTAGCTGGTCGTAAAACCATCACGGATGATGACATAGAAAATTTTGTAGGGGTTAGTAAAGAATTTAATGTTTTTGAACTGCAAGCCGCAATGATAAATAAAGACTTAGCTAAGTCATTAGCTATCTTAAATTATTTCGCTTCTAACCCCAAAGCCGCTCCTATTCAGCTCTTGCTGCCGACTCTTTATGCATTTTTCAGTAAATTATATGTTGCTTCGTCAAGCAATGTTCGTGATGAGTATGCTCTCGCTTCATTACTTGGGATAAATGGTTTTTTTGCAAAACAATACATCTCGGCTATGCAAAAATATACACCGGCTGAAGTTGAAAATGCACTGTTGTTAATGCACCATTATAATTTAAAAAGTGTTGGTATTGGAAAGTCTGATGTAACTGACGCTAGCCTTATGAAAGAGCTCATAGCAAAAATTATTATTTAGCTTGTAAGTCAAAAAAAGCAATGACCGTTTTTTGGTCTTTTTCTAATTGAGCTGTGAGTTCTGCGAGACCTGAAAATTTAATTTCATTTCTGATAAACGCCTTTAATTCTACACAAAGAGAAAGATCATAAAGGTCTTCGTTGAGATCGAATAGGTGGATTTCAATTCTTCTTTCTTTACCGCTCACTGTTGGCCGATATCCGATGTTCATCATGCCGTTTTTTTCAATGATGCTATTTGCTTTTTTAACGAAAACCGAAACTGCGTAAACACCCGTTGCAGGGACGAGTTTTTCAGTTTCGATTATGGCGAGATTTGCTGTAGGAAAGCCTATTGTTCTACCCAATTGATCGCCTCGAATAACTATTCCCTCCAATTGATAGGCATAACCAAGCAAAGAATTGGCAATTTCAACTTCCCCTGCTAATAATGCTTTTCGAATATGCGTAGAGCTAATTTTTGAGTTATTTAGGATGAATTCAGGGATTTCTATTACTTCATACTCATGGAGATTTTCTTTGCTCTTTAGCAGGGCATAATCACCTGCTCTATTTTTTCCATATCGGTGGTCAAAGCCAATAACAATAGCCTTTGGATGGAAATAATGGACAAGAAATTTGTCTATATACTCTTCAGCAGATAATTCAGCAAAGTTTAAGTCAAAAGGAACAATAACTAAATGATCAATTCCTTTTTTTTGAAAAAGGGCAATTCTTTCATCAATAGAGGTTAACAAAGAAGGAGCTTCTCCTGCACGTATGATTTTGCGTGGATGGGGGTGAAAGGTAATAACGACAGATTCTCCCTCGTGTTTACTTCCTTCCTGGATAAGCTGATCCAATATGGCATGATGTCCCGAATGGATTCCGTCAAATGTACCGATGGTGATGACTGAATTAGTAAATAGGGGTAATTTATCAATATCGTAATGTACCTGCATAAGAAACGCGAAATTACTTCAAAAAGGAGAATGAACATAGTGTTGACAAGAACTCCTTTTTTATTCTTGCCATGTCCACCTTCTAAAGTAAATTTGTGTACTCTATTCTTTACCATGAGTCTATACAATAAAAGAGGTGTCTCCGCCCAAAAGGAAGAAGTTCATGCTGCCATCCAAGGTTTGGATCAAGGTATTTACCCCAATGCGTTTTGTAAAATCTATCCGGATTATTTAGGTGGTGACGATGAATTCGTCAACGTAATGCATGCCGATGGGGCAGGAACAAAGAGTATTTTGGCCTATTTATATTGGAAAGAAACGGGCGATATCTCTGTTTGGCGTGGGATTGCCCAAGATGCCGTAGTGATGAATTTGGATGATTTGCTTTGTATTGGAATTTATGACAATATTATTTTTAATTCCACCATCGATCGAAATAAAGGACTCATTCCTGGTGAAGTTTTAAAAGAAATTATCAATGGCACTAGTGAATTATTCGATTCATTGTCGAAGATGGGAGTAAGGATAGCCTACTTAGGTGGAGAAACAGCTGACGTAGGTGATGTTGTTCGAACGGTAGCCGTAAATGGAACTATGACGGCTAGGTGGCCCAAAAACAGATTGATTACTAATGATAAAATAGCTGCTGGGGATGTAATTGTAGGCTTAGCTAGTTATGGACAAGCAGTATATGAATCTGAGTACAATAGTGGTATAGGAAGTAACGGGTTAACGAGTGCAAGGCATGATATGTTCTCAAATCAGTATGCTAAATCATATCCAGAATCGTTTGATCCAGCATTGTCATCTGAAGTAGTATACCTCGGCAAGCACACATTAACTGAGGAAATTCCTGGATTAGGTTCTTATGTAAATGCAGGAAAATTAGTGCTGAGTCCAACCAGAACATTTGCCCCTGTTATTAAAGATATTCTGGAACAAGATTTTGATGCTGTACATGGATTAATTCATTGCAGCGGTGGGGGACAAACAAAATGCCTCAAGTATCTACCGGCGCCAATGAAAGTGATAAAGGATTCCTTGTTTGATATTCCTCCTGTATTTAAATTGATTCAAGAAGCCAGCAAGGCCGATGATAAAGAGATGCTACAGGTCTTTAATATGGGATGCCGAATGGAAATTTACACAACACCAGACAAGGCGAGTAGTATGATTGCTGCAGCAACTAAATATGGTATTGATGCTAAAATTATTGGCTACGTAGAAGGATCTTCAACTAAGTCATTGGATATCCACCTTAATGGGTCTGTACATAGTTTTAGTTAAATCATTACAGCATTTTCTTATCTAATTTGTAACTTCAATTAGAAAATAGTTAACATGAGTGAAGCAGTACTAGATATAAAACAGGCTAATATTTACCAAGGAGATTCTCTTATTTTATCTGACGTGAACATACAAATTCATAAAAGTGAATTTGTGTACTTAGTAGGTAAGACTGGTACTGGAAAATCGAGTTTGCTTAAAACATTATATGGCGAATTGCCATTAAAAACTGGCGAAGCTAAAGTTGCTGGATTTGATTTGAAAGAAGTTACTTGGAAAACAGTTCCCTACTTAAGAAGAAACATTGGAATTGTATTTCAAGATTTTCAATTGCTTACAGATAGAAATGTGCATGATAATTTGAAGTTTGTATTGAATGCTACAGGCTGGACTAATCATAGAGAGATAGAAGATAAAATTGAAGAAGTACTTCGAAAAGTTGGACTTTCTACGAAGGGCTTTAAATTCCCATATGAACTTTCAGGAGGTGAGCAACAACGTATTGACATTGCAAGGGCTTTATTAAACTCACCTAAACTATTACTTGCAGATGAACCTACAGGTAATCTTGATCCAGAAACAACTGAAGAGATTATGCAGTTGCTATTTCAAATTGGACAAGAATTTGGTACAGCAATTGTGATGGCTACCCACGATTATATGGTGATTAAAAAATATCCAGCACGAATGATAAAAACAGAAGGTGGGAAAGTCTTGGATAATGCTAGTATAGCAATTTAATTAGCGTAGCAGTATTTTTTTTATCGTCAAATTCTTCTCTAAATACTTGTTCTCTTTTTTCAATATCATTGATGGTAAATGGCAGATCAAATAATGCTGTTATTTTCTCTTTGAATTCCTTAGCAGTGTCCGCGATGTGACAGATGCTCTTTAAATCAGTAATATCAGCACGTTCACGGTTAATTATAATATGTCGTCCGAGTTGCGTTGAAAGAATTAAATCATTATTCTTTTCACTTAATCCAATTGTTGGAAGAATATTTATGTGAGCTTTTTTAATGAGTTCAATCAATTCCTTATCGCTTGGATTTGAAACAATGCATGTATGCAATTTTTCATGTGCCAAATTTTCAATTTCTACAGAAGGATTTTTAGCAACAATAACAAAAGGTAGTTCTACTTCGTTGAAGACTTCTTTCAATAGCCATTGTGCAGCTAGTTCAGTTGATTTATTGGAAAAATCGCCATGGAACAAACAGTAATGGCCATTTCCTTCAATTCCCATGGGAGTAGCCATTCCAATAAAATGGGGAATTGTTTCATGGGTTAATTCGTTCGAATATTCATCCGTTTTTATACTTGCAATACATTTATGTTTCTGGCAGAGATTTTTTTCGAATTTAGCATAACGAAGTTCTTTTAGTTTATAATCGATCTTGTGTAATCCGATAGGGTGGGTTTGGCATAATTTTTTATACTTCTGATGTTTCCATGTTTGTAATCGTACGACAATTTTACGGTTATGGAAATATCCCTTTGATAAAAAATAGGTGGATTCTATTCCGTGAAAAATAATCGGGAAATCATTCTGATTTAATCTTTCAACTAACGCTTCATCAGATCTAGTGCTAACTGAGTATGGCATGTCAAAACAAAAACCTGTATGTCCTGCTTTCTGTTTGTAATTATGTATATGCTCACATTCTTGTTGAAGCGTGTTTGAAAGATTGTTTCTTTCTATGAAGAGATGCAAATGTATTTGAATGCCTTCTGTGTGAAGTGCTTTTATTAACCAGTATAAATCGCTTCCACCAAGGTAGTCTAGTGGACTTGGTTCATGGTGGCTGACTATATGGAGACTTTTTTGCAGGATGGTTATGTTAGTGTCAAACGATTACTTAATTACAATTCATTACTATACAGCATCAAGTGTATAATAGAAATCGGTGCGAATTTGTTCAAATTTGCTCTTTTTTTAGACATCACCCCATTTCTATCTTAACTTCGGGTATAAATAGTTTTATTATTAATGGATTCTTCAACTGACCATACTCCAAATTCAAGGCCATTTCGTCCTCGATTTCTAACCATTTTATGTTATTTATCCATTTTTGGAAGTAGTTGGGTAATGATGCAGTCGATCTCTAGCCTTTCAAATCCTGAGCAGGTGAGCCTCGAATTTGCCAAAAACCTTGGGCAATTACAAGTTCAATTTGATGCTGCCTTTCAAAAAGACCCTGCAGCAGGGGAGCAGGTGGAGAAACTTATTTCAAATGCTGCAGCTAGCAATACTGCTTCCAATATGCGTGATTATAGCTTTTTTTCAATGGTATCGAATTTATTAACCTTATTGGGGGCTATGCTCATGCTTCGGCTGAGGAAAAATGGGTTTAGACTCTATTTATTGGGAACTTTAATTGGAATAATCGCTCCATTGTTAGTATTTGGGTCGGGCAATTTAATGGGACTAGCTTTTGCAATTTATGGGGGTATTTTTGGACTTCTCTTTGTTCTGTTGTATTCCTTCAAGCTGAAATATATGGAATAGCTATACAGAATGTGCATTTCTTTGTTATTTTAGAATAAAAGCATACCTTCGCAGCCAAATTTTCGACGTAGAATTATAGATGAATCAAAAAAAATAGAGATGTCAAGCGTAACCAAAGAAAAAAAGTCTTCCATTATTGCCGAATACGGTGGCAATTCAAAAAATACCGGTTCAATTGAAGGTCAAATTGCATTGCTTACTGAAGAAATCAATGAGATTTCTAAGCACTTGCAGGTTAACAAGAAAGATTTCTCAACCCATAGAGGTTTGATGAGAAAGGTAGGACAACGGAAGAGGCTTCTAACTTATTTAAGCAAACATAACCTTCTCGGCTACCGTGCTTTGTTAGAGAAGCTCGGCTTAAGAAAATAATATATTTACTGAACAGTTCTATTCCCAGCTTAGGTTGGGAATAGTGCTTTTTGGAACATTCCCAAAACGTATAAAATGCTACAACAACCATTTCAAACCAGTTTTGATTTAGGAAATAACCGTATTGTAACCATTGAGACCGGTAGACTTGCTCGTCAAGCTGATGGTGCCGTTACAGTTAGACAAGGAAATTGCATTTTGTTGGCAACTGTGTGTGCTAACAAAGAGCCTAAAGAAGGACAAGATTTCTTCCCATTATCAGTTGATTATCAAGAAAAATTTGCTTCAGCGGGTCGTATTCCAGGATCTTTTTTCAAACGTGAAGGAAGAATAACAGATTCTGAAGTTCTAATCAGTCGTTTGATTGATAGAGCCCTAAGGCCTTTATTCCCAGAAGATTATCTATGTGATGTTCAAGTATTGATTTCATTAATATCATCTGATCCAGAAGTATTACCTGATGCATTAGCATGCCTTGCTGCTTCAGCAGCTTTGGCTGTTTCTAATATTCCAATCAAGGAAGTTATTTCTGAGGTACGTATCGCAAGGGTTGACGGAAAGTTCATCGTTAACCCATATAGGGCTGAGTTGGCACTTGCCGACATGGACTTTATGATTGGTGCTACTTCTAAAAATCTTATGATGGTTGAAGGTGAATCCAAAGAATGTTCTGAAGAGGATTTCATTAAAGCCTTAGAATTAGCGCATGATTCTATCAAATTACAAATCATCGCCCAAGAGCAGCTCCGTGAAAAGGTTGGTGTTCAAGGTAAAAGAGATTACCCTAAGCCACCTTCTGATGAGGCAATTCAGCTTAAAGTAAATGAATTTGCTGAAGCAAGGGTTTATGCTATTTCAAAAAGTGCAAGTGCTAAGTCTGATAGATCTAAAGCATATGATGAGCTTAAGAAAGAAGTTGTTGAATTGCTAGGAGCTGAAGCAACACCAGAACAAAAGAAATTAGCTAAAAAATACTACGAGGATTTGAAGTGGGAAGTAGTACGTAACATGATGTTGGATGACAGAATTCGTCTTGATGGTCGTCAGTTAGATCAAGTTCGTCCATTAGATATGGAGGTTGATGTTCTTCCAACACCACACGGATCGGCATTGTTTACTAGGGGTGAAACTCAATCACTTACAACGATTACCTTTGGTACTCCTTTAGATGAATTGCTTATCGAAAGTGCAGCAAAATCTGATTATAGCAAGTTTATTCTACATTATAATTTCCCTGCATTCTCAACGGGTGAAGTAAAGCCAAATAGAGGCCCCGGTAGAAGAGAGGTAGGACATGGTAACCTAGCACTTCGTTCATTGAAACAAATGATGCCAGGAAGTGACTATGCCTATACAGTGCGTGTTGTTTCAGACATCCTTGAATCAAATGGTTCATCATCTATGGCAACTGTATGTGCTGGATCACTTGCTCTAATGGATGCGGGTGTTCCGATTCCAAAGCACGTAAGTGGTGTTGCGATGGGTCTAATTACCAGACCATCTGATGGTAAATACGCTATTTTAACTGATATCCTTGGTGATGAAGATCATCTTGGAGATATGGATTTTAAAGTAACCGGTACCCGCGATGGCATCTGTGGTATTCAAATGGATATCAAAATAGACGGATTGAGCATGGAAACCATGCGTGAGGCACTTGGACAAGCTAAAAAGGGTCGCTTACACATCCTAGATGCTATGTATAGCTGCTTCGACAAAGCTCGTAGTGAGGTTAAGCCACATGCGCCACGTATGGAGAAAATGTTTGTTGACAAAGAATTCATTGGTGCAATTATCGGCCCACAAGGAAAAATAATTCAGGAAATTCAACGCGAAACTGGAACCACGATCAATATCGAAGAAGTAGGCAATCAAGGTGAAGTGAGTGTGTTCAGTCCTGCTAAAGAAGGTCTTGAAAGAGCTGTAGCCTGGATTAAGGGAATTGTCTCTATGCCAGAAGTAGGAGAAGAATATGAGGCAAAAGTAAAATCTATTATGCCTTACGGAGCCTTTGTAGAATTCTTACCTGGAAAGCAAGGATTGCTTCACATCAGTGAAGTGAGCTGGAAACGTCTAGAAAACCTAGATGGAATTTTAAAGGAAGGTGATTCTGTTAAAGTAAAATTGATAGGATTAGATCCTAAAACAGGAAAATTCAAATTGAGTAGAAAAGCCCTTATGCCAAGACCAGAAGGAAACGATGGCGGTGGTTCAGGGAATTAACTAGATAAAAAAAATGCCGGTATCCATACCGGCTTTTTTATGGTAGAATGTGTCGAAATTATCTTTACGTCATTATCTGAACAATCAAGAGACTTGCTTATCGCAACGCTTCCTGAATTGGGATTTCATGGTATGGAAGAAACTGATGGTGGTCTGATTGCCTATGCAGATGTCAACCAATTGAACCATGAAGAATTTGAACAATTTTGCACCGAGCAAACATTAATCTTCAGTCAACAAATTGTGAAGCAGCAAAATTGGAATGCACTATGGGAATCTAATTTTGATCCTGTATTTATTCCTGGTCAAGTTCATGTCCGTGCTCATTTTCACCCTGCGATGGATGGATATAAACACGAAATTCTGATTACGCCTAAAATGAGTTTTGGTACGGGTCATCATGCTACTACTAGGATGATGATGAATGCCATGTTAGACATTGATTTTACAGATCAACAGATTCTAGATTTTGGAACTGGGACAGGCATTCTAGCCATCTTAGCTGAGAAATTAGGTGCTAGAGCTATTCAAGCAATTGATAATGATACGTGGAGTATCGAAAATGTTCAGGAAAACCTGAATATGAATAATGCTTCCCGCTGTACCGTTTTCTTGGGTGAAACACTCGACGAATTGGAAGGGGCAGACATTATATTGGCAAACATTAACAAATCTGTATTGATTCAACATGTTTCATCTCTACATCAGCACCTACGCACACCTGGTAAATTGCTCATAAGTGGTTTATTACAAGAGGATTATGATGATATATCTCAGGTGTTTACTCCACTGTTTGGGGAACCAATTAGGAGACTAGATGACTCGGGTTGGATTGCCTTGTTGTTTGAAAAAAGACCTTCATAACCCCATACTCCACCATTTTAGTGTTTTTTTCGTAAATTTGTGATTCACAAGATATTCACAATAATGAATGAGGTTATTCTGATCATATTAGCTTACATGTTGGGATCTATTCCAACATCGCTGATTATCAGCAAAACACAGTTTAATATTGACATAAGAGATTATGGAAGTGGTAATGCTGGGGCTACCAACACTTTCCGCGTATTAGGTTCAAGGTGGGGAAGTATAGTAATGGTTTTAGACATGCTTAAAGGCTTACTTGCTGTTAAGTTAGCTCTATTACTTCCTTTTTATGTTGATAATGAATTTGCAAGAACAAATTTCCAAATCGGACTCGGATTAGCTGCTGTGCTTGGACATATATTTCCTCTTTGGGCTGAATTTCGTGGTGGTAAAGGAGTGGCCACATTATTTGGACTGATTATCGCCATTTCTCCTTGGACAGCATTAAGCTGTGGCGGTGTTTTTCTTTTAGTCTTGTACCTTACTCGATTCGTTTCATTGAGTTCTATTCTAGCCAGCATGGCATTTCCTGTATTCATACTGATAATATTTAATGTAGATAATAATGCCTATCGCATCTTTGCTATCGCAGTTGCATTACTCGTGATATTAACTCATCAGAAGAATATTGGCAGGCTTTTCTCTGGGAGTGAAAGCAAAGTTCCCATCTTCAAAAATCGAGATAGAAGAAAGTCTAGGCGCTAGTTCTAGTTCTTTCCGACGATAAAAAAATGATTAATAATCATTTCTAAAATCTGTGGAAAAAATGTTAATTTTACAGACTAAACCAAAACGAAGGAATTATGCTCATCAATATTTTTGAAAGGCTAGAGTTTGGTGATGAAAAAAATCTCCTCATTCAAGGTATACCATCTACCTTGGAAAAATTTTTTACAAAATTGTCTTTTGCAAAGAATGTAACACCTTTGCTACGGAGTAGAAAAATCGATTTTGCATTGGTATTTGCCATTAATTATACCCAACTTTCAGCTATATTGAAAGATGTTATTCCTTCTTTACGTAATGAAGGAAAACTTTGGATAGCTTATCCTAAGCCTACCTCAAAAATCGTAAGTGATCTAAATAGGGATTGCGCATTTGAATGCCTAATCCAGAAAGGATTTCATAAGATTGATGATGTTGTCATTGATCATGTATGGACAGCTTTACGGTTTTGTACCACTCCTTTGCCATTAGTAATGGAAGAGGTTGAGGAAATTGCTGAGGCTATTTATAGTCAAGATGCAACCATCAAGGATATTCCAGTAAAGTCATCTTCTAGAAAAGTGATTACACCTATTTCACTTTAATTCAAATTCATTGATCCTCTTTTAATGAATGTCAAGATATATCTTGACATTCAAACATATGTATTGTTGCTATTAATAACAATAAATCTTGAAGTGGTTAAAGCAGCAATTTCGGCCAAATTTATTTTTGTTAAATTTTATTAACGGTATTTGTGGGAGATTAGAAATCAATCATATATACTACATTTGAAGACGTAAAATTATTACCATGAGTCTAGGTTGGATTATTTTCATTGTTGCTACTATTGGATTTCACATTGGTCTTTTTGGCATGTTCAAAAAAGCTGGAATAGATGGATGGAAAGCACTTGTTCCCTTCTATAATACCTGGCTAATGGTGGATAAGATGGAACTTAAAAAACAATGGTTTTTCTTTCAATTGATTCCCATAGTAGGCCAGTTTATCTCGATTTGGCTATGCATTAAATTTGTTGAACATTTTGGTCGTTTTTCTGTGTTGCATCATACGGCAACTGTTTTTTTTCCCTTTATATATTTTCCCTATTTAGGATTTTCCAAGAACGAACGTTATGCTGGTATTCCAGTAGTGAAAAATTATTCGAAATCAGCAACAAGAGAATGGATTGATGCTGCAGTTTTTGCCATTGTTGCCGCTACTATAATTAGAACGTTCATCTTTGAAGCATATGTTATTCCAACAGGATCTATGGAGAAGACATTGTTGGTGAACGACTTTTTATTTGTGAGCAAAACAAGTTATGGTCCACGTATTCCAAATACTCCATTAGCATTTCCATTTGTTCACCATACACTTCCATTCGGTAATTCTAAATCCTATTTAGAATGGCTAAAATTACCTTACAAGCGTTTCTTTGAACAACCTGTTAAACGAAACGATGTGGTTGTTTTTAATTATCCTGTAGGGGATACTGTAATCAAAGAATTTCAATCTGAAATCAATTATTATGATTACCTCCGTGCATATGAATCTAGAGGAGGTACTCGTGAGATGCTATTTGCTGAGCGAGATGACATTCTTGTAAGACCAGTAGACAAAAGAGAAAATTTTATTAAGCGATGCGTTGCTATTCCAGGCGATTCTCTCCGTATAGTGGATGGAATTTTATATGTTAACAATGAGAAGAATTTCATCGCCCCTGCTTCAGAAAAGCCTTATACAGTTATACTTGATGGTAAAGGATTTTTTCCAGATGAATTTGTAAAGAATGAATTGAATATTAATCCACAAGATCCAGAGCAGCGAGACTTATTACCTGCACAAGATGCCCCCAATACCTATCGAATAACATTGACCGCAGAACAAGCAGAAAAAGTAAATGCTTTTCCTTTTGTCATAAAAGGTTCTTTATTGCCTGAACTAAATTCAAGTGGATTTGGAAATACATATCCATATGATACTACAAACTTTAAGTGGAGTGAAGATAATTTTGGACCATTATGGGTTCCTAAAAAAGGTGCATCAATCTCTTTAAATATACCTAATCGTTCTCTTTATAAAAGAGTAATTCAAGTATATGAACATAATACTTGGGAAGAGCGCGATGGAGCTGTATACATTAATGGAGTTAAATCAGATTCGTATACATTCAAAATGAACTACTATTGGATGATGGGTGATAATCGACACAATTCACAGGATTCTAGGTTTTGGGGATTTGTGCCAGAAGATCATATCGTTGGTAAAGCATCGTTGATCTGGTTCTCTTGGCAAAATGGTCCACGCTGGAATAGAATTTTCAAATTGATTGAGTAGCCTCAATTTTCTATAATCAACCTATCTATTTTAAATTAGAACTTGCTGATTTCTCCAGTGATGAATTTCAGCGTATACGCTGCAATTTGTGCTCTATATTGAGCATTGATATATCGGTCTTGTGCCTCACTTAAACTGAGTTGAGCTTGTCTCAATTCTATTGAATTACTTTGAAGCTTTTTAAATCGTTCTGTAGAAATCATGTTATTTTCTTCAGCATACTTCACGTTACTTTCTTCAATCTTAGCATCGGCTACAGCGTTTTGATATTCCTGATAGGCAATTAGCAAATCCCTTTTTAGGTCATT
>CANGBH010000006.1 GCA_947451935.1 Chitinophagaceae bacterium | reverse complement strand
TTCATCTTTATAAAATTTTCCAACCAATTGCTTTATTAACAATGGTTTTTACAGCAGATAATGCTGAGTTAATTGCTTCTTCAGCAGTAACAATACCTATTCCTTCAAAGCTTAATAAAATTGTTCTGATAGATTCTTTTTGTATTGTAAGATGAAGCCTAGCTTGTTCTTCAGTAATTTTTCCTTGTAATTTTAATTCTGCTATTTGTTCTAAATTATAAATTATGCTTTTAAATTGTAGTTCAGCAAGAGGTTTTACTTTCTTCCATTTTGATTTAAGTACTTTTTGAACTGCAGTAGACATTTCATCTAAAATATCAGAAAGTATAAGTTTATCTTTTGACATACTGAATTAACTATTAGATCTTTTTTTTAAAGATAAATGAAATTGTAGAATTGCACTGAATGAATTTTCGATAGCAGATTTAATAATATTAATTTCTTCTTTTGAATTGAAACCTTTTTTATGAAGTGTCTCTAGGGAATTAAATTGGATTAATAGGGATTCTAATTGTTGTTGTGTAATTGATGTTTTATATAAAGCCCTATTTCGAACCAATAAAACATTTATATCAGCTTTAGAATCATCATAAAAAGAAATAAAATTATCATAATTTAAGTCAGGCTTTCCAAATTGCCTATCTATTTTAATAAAGAATTTAGCTGTTTTCTCTTGTAAAGAATTTATTCGATTATCTGAAATAGAATCATAGTCTTGAATTAATCGAATTCCAGAACAAGAAATAAAAAAAGAAAAAATTAATAGAGAACTAAAAAATTTAAGCATGGTGTAAATTTTAATGTTGATATCTATTGTAGTATTTATTAATATTACTTTATTTATATAAACACTTATTACTATTACGGGTGTTAATATGTTGAAAACAGATATTCGTTATTATTTTTCCTGATTTAAATCACTATTTTTTTTACTTATTAACATTTTTAGTTTTTAAAAGATCTATAGTTTATTGAGAATTTTATATCCTTATCCACAATTAAAATTATTCATATAAATAATTCACATATCTACCTTTTTTAAAATTGATGTTAATCTGTCAATAGTAAAATGTGAAAAAATAGGAAGAGGAGAGGCGACCATCCAAAAATGCCAAAAGATATTTTATAATTTCCACATTTATCTAGGTAAAAACAATAGAAATCCACAGTAAAAAGTGCTTATTAACAAAGAGGTGTGAATTAAGGGGAAATGGGTTGTTTTCATTTCAAAAAGCGGATAAATTGCCCAAAAACCCACTTTTTTGGACGTTTTCCACAGTTTGTTAATAACCATTTTTACCTTATTTTTGCTCCCTCTTTATTAAATTAATATTATGTCAATAATTCAGCAAATCAGAGACAGGGCCGCGGTTTTATTAACCGGGTTGATTTCTATTAGTCTTATCGGTTTTCTTGTACAAGATGCATTTGTGGGAAAAGGCGGAAGTATGTTTAATGGTCAATCTACCACAGTTGGATCGATAAACGGTGAAAAAGTGGAAGTTGTTGATTTTAACAAGAAGGTGAATCAAATTGAAGAGAATTACCGTGCTCAGGGTATGCAAACAAACGATATGATGACCCAAAATATCGTTGAGAGCATATGGAATAGCATTGTTCAGGAGCAATTGATAAAAGAGCAAGCCAGTAAACTCGGACTTACTGTAACACCAAAAGAAGTTGGTTCATTATTATTTTCTGACGATGCCCCCCAAGAGTTTAAACAACTTTTTGTAGACAAAACAACTGGAGCCTTTGATATAAATGCTGCTAAAACATGGATGAATAATCTTAAAAAGAGCACAAAGCCTGAAGAGGTTCAAGCTATTATTGATCAGTTAATTAAACCTATCGAAGGAAAGCTATTAACAGAGAAGTACACATCTTTACTTACTCAAGGTGCTTATGTACCTACCTGGATGATAGAAAAATCTATTTCTGATAACACTTCATTTTCATCATTTTCTTTTTTAAACATTCCTTATACAACTATATCTGATTCATCAGTGAAAGTTTCAGATCAAGAAATTGAGGAATATGTTAGTAAACACAAGGATGAATTTAAGCAAGAACATGTAAAGGGAATTTCATTTGTAAGTTTTAGTTCTAATCCAACTGCCGCAGATTCTTCTAAAGTCCTAAATCAATTAGTTGCATTGAAATCTGGATTTTTGGAATCTAGTGATGCAAAAGCATTTGTAACGACAAATAACTCATCACTTCCATATTATGATGGATACGCCCTTAAGTCTAAACTTCAAATGGGGGCAAAAGATAGTATTATTGGAATGTCTATTGGTTCAGTTATTGGTCCATATCTTGATGGCGGTAGTTATGTGATGGCTAAAAAGCTAGATTCAAAAACATTACCAGACTCAGTTACATGTAGGCATATTCTAATTGGCACTGTTAATCCTCAATCAGGACAACAAAAAAGAACAGATAGTGCAGCCAAGAAACAAGCGGATAGTGTTTTTGCTTTGATTAAATCTGGTGTAAATTTTGCTTCATTGGCAACTGTAATGAGTGATGATGAAGAAAGTAAGCTAAAGGGTGGTGAATATCAATTTAGCTCTGTAGACATGGGAAGACTTCCACCAGAATTTGCTGAATTTATTTTTAATAAAAAGCAAGGTAATATTGAAGTGGTAAAAACAACTTCAGGATATCATATTGTAGAAATATTGAGTCAGAAGAATTTTGATCAAGCATATAAGGTTGCTTATATGTCTAAACGAATTGTATCTAGCGATGAAACAGATGCTAATGCATCAAATTCTGCTATTCAATTTGCAGGGTTAAGCAGAGACTCTAAAACATTTGATGAAGCGGTTGCTAAAATGAAATTGAAGAAAGGAGTTGTAGAGAATATCAAAGAGATGGATTATAGCGCAGGCAACCTCGCTTCTAGGGCTTTAGTTAAATGGGTTTTTGAAAATAAGGTAGGAACTGTTTCAGATCCATTTGATTTGAAAGATCAATATGTTGTTGCTTTGGTTTCGAATGATATCAAAGAAGGTGTTCAACCAGCATCTGTAGCAAGAGTACTTGTTGAGCCAACACTTAGAAACAAAAAGAAAGCTGAACTTGTATCCAAGAAGGCTGGATCTGAAAAAGATTTAGAAAAGTTAGCATCATTATTAGGAGGAAGAGTGTCAACTACCGACACGGTAAAATTCTCCGATCCTTTTGTTCCTAATCTTGGGAATGAATCTAAGGTGATTGGTGCAGCATTCAACAAAAAGAATTTGTCTACTATATCAGGGTTAATTGACGGACAAAATGGTCTATATTTTGTAAAGGTTAATCAATTCGGAACGCTTTCAAGCTCATCGGTTGACATCGCTGGTCAAAAGAAAGCTGCGGAAGCTCAAATGAAACAATTTGCAGCATACGGTACATTAGAATTCCTAAAGAAATCAGCGAAAATCGTTGATAAACGTAGGGAAGCTGGTTACTAATATTAACTGCGCATGAAAAAACAAGCACTCAGCCACCTCTATCGGGTGGCTGATGTTGTTTAAAAGCTTATTTATATGGAAGAATTAAGGAACAAGGTTGCAGAAAGTGGTTTAATTACGATCGATCTTGAAAAATATTATCCAGCTAAGCCTATAAAAGTATTTGATATAAAAGACTTCCTCTTCATGGGTCAAATTTTAAAAGAGAAGGATTTTAGAGAATCACTTGATCAGTTTGATTGGTCAAGCTTTGAAGGTCTTGATGCGGTGATTACCTGTTCTGCCGATGCCATTATTCCAATGTGGGCTTACATGTTAGTCGTATCTAAATTAGAAGGGAAAGCCTTAAGCATTCATGTTGGTTCTAAAGAAGATGCAATAAAGGATATTTTCATACAACATCTACAGGCTATAGATTCAGCTCAATATGAAGGCAAAAGGGTGGTTGTAAAAGGCTGTGGAGATATTTTAATCCCTGAGTATGCTTATGTTGAAGTTTCAAAAAAACTGCTCCCTGTTGTAAAATCGCTTATGTATGGTGAGCCATGCAGTACTGTTCCCGTTTTCAAGCGAAAGTAAATTCGTTCTGATAAGTAAGTTTGTTTTCAATTCTTTTCTATCTTTAAAAGACTAAAACAAACTATATGCATAAGGCTGTACGAATTGCTTTGATAGCTGCCATGGGTGGATTTTTATTTGGATTTGAAACTGCCGTAATTTCTGGTGCTGAAAAAACAATTCAAAAATTATGGGACCTAACTTCATTTTGGCAAGGTTTTACAGTTGCCTCTAGTCTGATAGGAACCGTTATTGGATCTATTATTATTGGTGGTCCTGTGCAAAAATATGGTCGAAAAAATACCTTATTGACTATTGCGATTCTCTATCTCCTATCTGCTATTGGCTGTTCATATACTTCCCAATGGATTCCATTTATTATTTTTAGATTTTTGGGAGGTATTGCTGTTGGTGCTTCTAGTGTAGTTGGTCCAATGTACATTTCAGAGATTTCTCCGGCATCTATGCGTGGTCGTCTTGCGGGGTCCTTTCAGACCAACATTGTTTTTGGAATCTTAGTAGCCTATATTACCAATTATATTTTTTCTGGGTCTGGCGAAGATTCATGGCGTTTTATGCTTGGAATAATGATTATTCCATCAGCATTATTTTATATTTTACTCCGTACTATTCCAGAAAGTCCGCGTTGGCTTGTATTAAAAAATAGGGAAGCAGAAGCAATTCCAATTTTTAAAAGTTTAGGTACTGAAAATATTGATATTGCTATATCAGACATCAGAGCTTCATTGTCGGAAAAGAAAGAAAATTTATTTCAATCAAAATATTTTAAGCCAATTCTATTTGCGGTTTTATTGGCCATGTTCAATCAATTGTCAGGTATAAATGCAATCATATATTATGCACCAAGAATATTCAGCATGGCTGGTTTTAGTGATGCTGAAGCTTTTTTACAACCTATATATATAGGAACTGCCAATTTAATTTTTACTCTATTGGCTATGACATTGATTGATAAGTTTGGACGAAAAAAATTATTGATTATCGGATCATTTGGAATGATTTTATTTTTAGCACTTACTGCTTATGTATTTTCACAATCGGAGCCTAATAAAATGGTTGTGTATTATTTGATAGGCTTCATTGGCTTTTTTGGTTTTTCACAAGGAGCTGTTATATGGGTATTTATATCTGAGATATTTCCAAATGCTGTTCGTTCACAAGGTGGTGCATTAGGAAGCTTCACCCATTGGATAATGGCTGCAATTATATCCTGGACTTTCCCCATTATAGTAGAGGGAAACAGTTCAGGAGGCTTTTATTCATTTTTATTTTATGCATTAATGATGTTAGCCCACTTGATATTTGTATGGAAGTTTCTACCTGAAACAAAAGGAAGAACGTTAGAAGAAATTCAAAAAGACCTGGGGATTAACTAGATAATTAACTATTTATATTTTTAGCATAGAGTCTTGCTTTTTCAAGGTCTTCTGCTGTATCAATACCTATGGTATTCATATCCGTTTTTATCATCCGAATTGAAATACCATTTTCAAGATATCTTAACTGTTCAAGCATTTCAGCATTCTCTAGAATACCTAGAGGCCATTGGGTGAATTGTAATAATGTATTTTTTCTAAATGCATAGACTCCAATATGCCTATAATACGGATGAGATGAAGCGGTGTTTCGTTTATATGGAATCGGCGATCGACTAAAATAAAGTGCATCATTTTTAGCATTGCACACCACTTTAACCAGGTTTTTATTATCAATATCTTCATCCGAAGAAAATTCTTTCATTAAAGAGGCTACTTGTACTTTTTCGTCTTCAAATGATTGTAACAAATCAGCAAGAGGTTGTTTTACAATGAAAGGTTCATCGCCTTGAATATTAACAATAATATCGGTATCAATATCTTTTATTGCTTCTGCAATACGATCACTACCACTAGCGTGTTCTGCGATACTTTTTTTAACAGCGCCACCGTGTTTTTTTATTTCCTCAAAAATTTCATCACTATCAGTCACTACCAATACCTGATCAAATAATCCAGTTGATATAGCATTTTCATATACCAATCTTATTATGGTTTTATCCCCAATTGTTTTCAACAATTTTCCTGGGAATCGAGTAGCTCCAAATCGTGCTGGTATAACTGCAATATTTTTCACTAATTATATAATTTTTTCAAAAGGTCTTTTTAATAAAGCACTAAAATTTTCATCTTTTTCATTCGGAAAATAATTGTCTAATCCGTATTTAATATTTTTTGGATTCATTTCGATGAAAGTTCCCAATACTCTATCCCAAATTGAAAATACTGCACCATAGTTTTTATCGGTAAATGGCTGTTTCCAATGATGGTGTACCTTATGCATGTTCGGAGATACCAATATCCAGCTAAGGGATTTATCTAACCAAGCAGGCAGCGAAATGTTAGCATGGGTAAAACCAGTCATGAATACCAAGATTGTTTGATAAAATAATACCGCATACATAGGAGCACCTGCAGCAAAAATACCAATATAAAAGAATACTCCACGCCATATTGATTCTAGTGGGTGATGCCTAAGCCCTGTTGTTACATCAACATTATTATCTGCATGATGTATAATGTGGAAGCGCCAGAACAGTGAGATTTTATGTTCAATAAAGTGGCATAACCATCCTGCAAAAAAATCAAGGGTAAAGCATGTTATTAAAATAATGAATAAGGGTGAAAAATTACCAAGTTGTATTAATCCAATATTGTTTGCATCAGTCCATCTAGAAATCCATACAATGCCTACGGCAAGTAGCGTGTGAATGATGAAATGAATAGCGGTAAAATATATATTTACACTTGCGTGTTTTAGTTTGTTTTTTTTATACTGAAGTTTAATTAAGGGTATTATGTTTTCAACGATCCATAATAGAATCATACCTGCAACAAAAAAACCCGCTCTTTCAAGGGGTCTTTTTTCAAGTTCGCTGAAATATGAAATCAACGCATCCATATCAACTATTTTATTCATGATTTAGTTTGACATCAAAGGCATAGCTAACATAAGCAGATCTTCATCATCATCTTGCTCTACTGGTTTAATTAATCCAGCTTTTGTTGGTGTAGATAATTCAAGTCTAACCTCTTCACTTGAAGTACCTGCTAACATCTCAATTAAAAAACGAGCATTGAAGGAAATGATAATGTCTTCTCCATCGTATTGGCAAGACATGCGTTCGTTACCTTCCTGACTAAAATCAATATCTTGAGCAATCAGTTGCAATTCACTACCCGATATGTTAAGGGTAACTAAATTGGTGCTTTTATTACTAAATATGCTTATTCTTCGAAGTGCTGATTGAAAATCTTGACGATTGATGGTCATCAAATATGGATTTTCAGCTGGAATAACCACTTTATAATCAGGGAATCGAGCATCTAATAGTCGACAGGAAAGTTGAACCGTTCCGTGGTTGACAAATAAATGGTTATTATTATATGAAATTGAAATTTCATCATCATTGTCTGGTAATGAACTCTTGAGTAGATTCAATGGTTTTTTGGGTACAATCATTGAATCTGTTTTCGGGCATGTTACGTTTTTAAGTTTATATCGAACCAGTCGATGTGCATCTGTTGCTACTGAGGTCAATCCTTTTTTGTCTAGTTCAAAATATACTCCAGTCATGGCAGGCCTTAGGTCATCATTGCTTACTGCAAAAATGGTTTTATTGATGGCAGTCAGTAATTGATGGCTAGTCATAGTGAACGCTGATGTATCATCCGTTGGTGGTTCTTTAGGGAAATTGTCTGGGTTCTCTCCCATTACTTTGTATTTCCCATTATCACTGGTTATTTCAATCCCAAAATTCTTATCAATATCAAAAGTGAGTGGTTGATTTGGAAGGTTTTTAAGTGAATCCATCAAAATTTTAGATGGAATACAAACCCGTCCAGTATCTTTTGCTTCAATCTCTAAATGAATTTTCATCACTGTTTCAAGATCAGTAGCAATTACAGTCAATTTATTTTTTTCTATTTCAAAAAGAAAGTCTTCTAGGATGGGTAAAACATTATTAGAACCGATTACACCATTGATCTGTTGAAGTTGTTTTAGCAGGGCAGAAGAAGAAACTATGAATTTCATAAGAACACTATTTGTATGTTAGCAAATATAAACGCATGCAGTTGATTTTTAGGATTGATTTTTTTGACATTTTCGGTAAAATATCACCTTTTTATGTTGAAAACTGAAACATACACTTCAGTAAATCTGTAATTTGCCTTGGATGGAGGAAATGAACAAACGATATCGCACCCTAACCCCGGAACAGGCCTATGTTAAGATCCGTCATTTTTGTGCTTTTCAAGAAAGAACGCATCAAGAAGTAAAGATGAAATTGCATGGTTATGGGATTGGGTGGTCTGATATTGGTGAAATTGCATCAAAATTGATTGAGGAAGGCTTTTTGAACGAAGAACGATTTGCAATGGCCTTCGTTGGGGGTAAATTCAGGATAAAACAGTGGGGGCGAAAAAAAATTGAACTTGAACTAAAGAAAAAGCAAGTTTCAGGACATAATATTCGCATTGCGCTTCGCGATGCTATTGATATGGCAGAATATGAAAAAACGATGTTAAAGGTTATTGAGAAAAAATGGTCTTCCATAAAACCGGAAACGGATAGCCTTTTTACCAAAAAAGCGAAAACACAGGCCTATTTATTTCAGCGTGGATTTGAACAGGATCTCATAGGGAAAGCAATAAATAAATTTCTAGATCAACTGAATAGCCCATCTGACTAACTACTAAAGTCTATTTTTACATGATGCAATTTCTTTCAATTACCACTATTCAGACTAACCTTCATTGGGAAGATAAGCAGGCAAATAGAAATATGCTTGAAGAAAAAATTCTTGGCATCAAGGAGAAAACAAATATTGTTGTGTTACCTGAGATGTTTACTACAGGGTTTAGTATGCAGCCGGAATTGTTAGCTGAAAAAATGGATGGTGAAACAATATCGTGGATGAGGAAAATGGCGAAGACAAGATCAATTATTCTGGTGGGAAGTTTGATTATTGAGGAGGATACTAAATATTATAATAGATTGATTTGGATGTTGCCTACTGGTGAATTCGGATTTTATGATAAACGACATTGCTTTTCACTTTCTGGTGAAGATGAACATTATACACCTGGAACAAAACGACTCATTGCATCCGTTGGAGGGTGGAAAGTTAATTTATGTATATGTTATGATCTTAGATTTCCTGTTTGGACAAGACAAGCAATTCAGTCTGATAATGAGCAAGAACCATCTCCAGAGTTTGATCTGTTAATTTATGTAGCCAATTGGCCTCAGGTTCGAAGTAATGCTTGGAAAATTTTATTGCAAGCAAGAGCTATAGAAAACCAGTGTTATGTGGTGGGTGTAAATCGTGTTGGGTATGATGTTCATGAAACTAAGCACAGCGGAGACTCCATGGTAATAGACCCTCTAGGAGAAATAGTTTATCATCAAACTGAAAATGAGCATATTCAAACAACAGTTATCGATAAAGTGAAATTAAATACTGTGAGAGAAAAGTTCCCATTTTGGTTAGATGCTGATCATTTTTTAATCACCGATTAAATTCATTAATGAGTACATATAAAATTCCTGCCAGTACACGTATTGGCCATATTCATTTAAAAGTCAGTGATATTGATAAGTCATTAGCGTTTTATGAAAGTATACTTGGATTTGAAATACAACAGCGTTATGGATCTCAAGTTGTTTTTCTTTCTGCTGGAGGCTATCATCATCATATTGGGTTAAATACCTGGGAGAGTAAGGGAGCAGGACCAGCACCATCATATGCAGTTGGGCTATATCATACTGCAATTTTATTTCCAACACGTAAAGATTTATCTATTGCATTGAGAAGGATAATATCAGCTAATTATCCAATAACAGGAGCAGCTAATCATGGTGTTTCACATGCTATATATCTTGATGACCCTGATGGCAATGGAATTGAACTCTATTGGGATTTACCTAAGGGACAATGGCCTCTTGATGAAAACGGCTCATTACAAATGATTACTGATCGACTTGATTTAGAAGAACTACTATCTTTATCGAATAGCTAGGTCCCATTTTCGATGTATTAAACGTTTAACCATTTCTGCACTGAACAGATATACAATTATAAGTGCAAATAGGTAAGCTATAATTTTTATTGGAAGTTTTTCGAAACCAATTTTAGCAGCGAAAGGCAAATATGGGAGTGACCATCCAACTAAGAGACATAGTAATGTGCTCGTGATAAGTTTAAATGATGGTCTGCTTGCAAAAAAAGGAACTTTATGAGTTCTAATTATAAACACAACAAGAATTTGTGTTGCCAATGATTCCATAAACCAACCTGTTCTAAATTGTGCAATGGAAATATTGAAATATCTATACAGTATCCAAAAAGTAATTAAATCAAATACAGAGCTTGTGATGCCAAATATCAACATGAATTTATAAATCATTTTCATATTCCATCGTTGCGGAAGCTTTACATATTCTTCATCAACATTGTCTGATGGGATAGTGATTTGAGAAATATCATATAAAAAATTATTTATTAAAATTTGTACTGGAAGCATAGGAAGAAATGGTAAAAAAATGGTTGCAGCAGCAACTGAAAACATGTTTCCAAAATTGGAGCTCATACCCATTTTTATATATTTCATAGTATTCCCAAATGTTTTTCTGCCCTCTAGGATACCATCTTTCAATACGAGTAGATCTTTTTCTGTAAGAATAATGTCTGCTGATTCTTTTGCTATATCAGTAGCACTACTAACTGAAATTCCAATATCTGCTGCTTTAAGTGATGGTGCATCATTAATACCATCGCCCATAAATCCAACCGCTTTATTATCAGATTTTAAGGCATGAATAACTCTATTTTTTTGTTCTGGTGAAAATCGTGTGAATATGGTAGTATTCAATACTCTTTTAGCAAGTGCTTCATCTGTTAGAGTATCCATTTCATAGCCTTCCATCATCCCATTAATGGGTAAGTTAATGTCTTTGCATATTTTCTGGGTTACTAGATGATTGTCTCCTGTTATTATTTTTACTTCAACACCTATGGAGTAAAGTTCTCTAATTACATCATCTGCATCTTGCTTAGGGGGATCTAAAAATGCTATAAATCCTGCTAGGTTAAGCTCTTGTTCATCATTTTTATCAAAACTATTTTTTTGTTTAATGATTTTAGTTCCAATTGCCAGAACACGATATCCTTCAGCACTCAGTAATTTATATTGCTCCATTCCATGTTCTATTGTTTCTGCATTGTTTACACAAGATTTAATCATTTCTTCAGGTGCACCTTTACAAATAAGTGTATGTTTTTCATTTTCAGCAATGATGACACTCATTCTTTTTCTATAAAAATCAAATGGTATTTCGTTAATTTTTTTAAAAGATGACACGTCAATAGTCCTATCATTGATAATTGCATCATCAAGTGGATTTTTTATTCCTGTCTGAAATAAGCTATTTAAATAGGCTAGTAAAAAAACGGACTCAGATAGCTCTCCATTTGTGTTTATGCATTTTATCAGCTTTATTTTATCTTCAGTAAGTGTACCTGTTTTATCTGTGCATAAAATATTCATACTTCCGAAATTTGGGATTGCCGAAAGTTTTTTTACAATTACTCCTTTTTTTGCCATTTTCAATGAGCCTTTAGACATTGTAAGTGACATGATCATTGGGAGTAATTCTGGCGTCAAACCAACAGCAACTGCTATGGCAAACATGAATGAGTCTAAAATATTTTGCTTGTGTAAAGAGTTGATTAAAAAAATAAATAAGACTAATCCAATGGTCAATTTCATAACCATAAAGCCAAACTCTTTGACTCCTTTTCCAAAGTCTGTTTCTTCATCCTTTTCAGTTAGTTCTACAGCTATTTTTCCAAATTCAGAATCTCCAGCTGTTTTAATGATAAGTGCATGTGCAACCCCACTAATTACATTAGTGCCCATGAAAGCAATGTTAGTCAACTTATTAAGGTCATTTGTTGAATTGAGTACAGCTTCAGCATTCTTTTCACATGGGAATGATTCTCCAGTTAAAGATGATTGGTTAATATATAAAGCATTAGATGAAATTATTCTGGCATCTGCTGGAACTATTTTTCCTGCATTTAACATGATGATATCTCCAACACATAGGTTTTGATGTACTATTTCAAGTATAGTGCCATCCCTTAATACATTTACTTTTGTTTTAATAAGAAATTGTAGTTTTTCAGCTGCATTTCTAGCATCTCTCTCTTGAAAGAAATCAATTGTAACGCTTACCAAAATCATTAAAAAAATGATTGTAGCATTTAATGTTTCAGCAACTGTTAGCGAAATAATGGATGCAATTAATAGAATAACAATAAGCGGACTTTTAAAGTGATTTAGCAAATCTTTCCACCAAGGAAAATTTTTGTGAAATGGTATAATATTTAGTCCATTTTCTTTAATTCTTCTTTCCGCTTCAATGTTTGAAAGACCTAAGCTGATATTTGAATTTAATGATTTGGATAATTCCTCAATTGATTTTGATGCAAAATAATCTAATTGGAATACTGAGAAATTTTTCATTTTTCTTATTGGGGACAAAACTTAAATTATAATCTTTTTAATATTTATTTTATGACTCTGATCATTGTATTTTACATATTGAGTCTAGTTTACTAACTATTTACTTAATGAATTAGCACGTATCTTTAATTATAATTAATGGGATGAGACATTTAATACTTACGATATCTTCTTGTGTTGTTTTATTCACTGCTGCTGCACAAAAAAAACAAGTCAATCCTTATTTTCCTAGTCCAGAAAAATGGGAGCGAAAGCGTCCTATTGACTTTGGGATTGATTCTTCTGCGCTTCAAGAATCAATCAATTTTGCTATTAAGAGTGAAAGTAAAATGCCTAGAAATCAAGACTCTGCCCAGGTATTAAATTTTGGTAAAGAGCCATTTAGTGATGCGATTGGACCATTTTCATCTCGTGGAGATGAGACGGGTATTATAATCTATAAGGGATATATTATTGCAACGTGGGGTGATGTTGACAGGGTAGAGCAAACCCATAGTGTGACGAAAAGTTTTCTGTCAACTACAATTGGTTTAGCATATGATCAAGGACTGATAAAGAGTATTCAAGATCCTGTATATACTTATCTACCTCCTATTGAGGTTTATGATAATAACATAAGCCGAAAAGCTGATGATCTAGGTAAGGATTTTTTCATTGAGCCTTTTAATACTCCTCATAATCGAAAAATCACTTGGGAGCATTTACTAAGACAAACAAGTGATTTTGAAGGTACGTTATGGGGAAAGCCTGATTGGGCAGATAGACCCGGTGATAATACTTCTGAATGGTTAACCAGAAAACGGAATTCACCTGGAAATGTATGGAAGTACAATGATACACGAGTAAATGCTCTTTCTCTCGCCGCTACAATGATTTGGCATAAATCGCTTCCAGAAATTTTGAGAGAGAAAATTATGCAGCCCATTGGAGCTAGCAGTACATGGCATTGGACTGGATATAGAAATTCGTGGATAGTATTGGATGGAAAACTAATACAATCTGTGAGTGGTGGGGGTCATTATGGAGGAGGCATGTTCATCAATGCATTGGACATGGCAAGATTTGGTCTGTTAACATTTCACAAAGGAAACTGGAATGGCAAACAATTAATTTCTGAAAAGTGGTTACAGTATTCTACTACTCCTACTAGTGCTAATCATGAATATGGTTTCATGAATTATTTCCTTAACACGGAAAAAAAATTATTGCCATCAGCACCTGAGGATGTTTTTGTTCATCTCGGCAATGGCACAAACATGATTTATGTTGATCGAAAAAATGAATTGATTGCTGTTGTTCGTTGGATTGATGGAAGCGCTATGGATGGATTTATTTTAAAATTGCTAAGTGCAGTAAAAAAATAAACTTCTAGAGTTATTCTTACTATCCTTCTTTAAAAGCATTCCATCCTTGTGCGGTGATATTATAGGTGTTGCCACCTTTTGTTTTAATTTTCGCCCCTTCTTCTGCTTCTGTGATGTATCCAATTACACTTATTTTTTCTATAAGGGTGAGTTTTTCGTAGTCATCTTGTTTGATCGTAAATAAAAGTTCATAATCCTCGCCACCACTTAATGCACAGGCAGTCGGATCAATTTCAAACTTATAGGCAGCATTCCGAGAATCTTCCGAAATGGGTAATTTTTCTTCATAGATAACACATCCAACACCACTTGATTCGCAAATGTGTAATAGTTCAGAACTCAGTCCATCACTAATATCCATCATAGACGTAGGGATTACTTTCTTTTCTTCGAGTAATTCATGAATATCTTTTCGTGCACTTGGTTTTAATAAGCGACCAATTACATAGGCTTCATTTTCTAAGTCAGGTTGAACGCCAGGGCTTTCTAAATAAATTTTCTTTTCTCTTTCTAAGAAGAGTAGTCCGATATAAGCGGCACCTAAATCTCCTGAACAGCATATTAAGTCACCTTTTTGAGCTGTTGATCTTTTCACGATTTGTTCTGGAGTTGCTTCACCTATGGCAGTGATGGATATGATAAATCCTTTTTGAGATGAAGAGGTATCACCTCCAATTAGGTCTACACCATGTTCTTCACATGCTGCATATACACCTTCATAAAATTCTTCAATTGCTTCAACACTAAATCGGCTACTGATTCCTATGCTGAGCAACAACTGAGTGGGTGTTGCATTCATTGCATAGATATCACTTAAATTTACAATTACTGATTTATACCCTAAATGTTTTAAAGGTGTATAGGACAGATCGAAGTGAACACCTTCAATGAGCATATCAGTTGTTATCACAGTTTGTTTGCCAAAGTGATCAATTACTGCAGCATCATCTCCAACGCCTAAAATAGAGGATGCATTTTGTAATTCAATGTTTTTTGTTAGGTGATGAATTAAACCAAATTCACCGTAATCTTTTATTTCTGTTCTTGACATGGTATTTTATTGATGTGTATTTGAAATCCAACGAAGTAATTCATCGTGGATTTTTCCGTTTGTTGCAACAATATGAGGTTGATAAGGGGAGTATTCATGGCCTTTAAAATCTGTAACAATGCCTCCTGCTTCTTGAACCATTAAAAATCCTGCTGCACTATCCCAGGCATTGAGTTTGTGTTCATAGAATCCATCAAATCGTCCAGCGGCTACCCAACATAAATCAATTGCAGCAGAGCCTAGTCTGCGCACGGGTACACCTTCTCTAATTAAGCGGCTAAACACGTCTAGTGGTCCGTTGGGGACATCGAGGTATGTATATGGGAATCCAGTAACTAAGCAGGAATGCTTTACTTGTTTTTGTTCACTAACTTGAATTCGATGTCCGTTTAAAAAAGCTCCTTGACTTTTTTCAGTCAAGAAAAATTCATTTAACATGGGGTTATTTACTGCACCCATAATCATCACACCATCTTTTTCAATGCCAATGCTTACACAACAGAGTGGAATACCATTTGCGAAATTTATAGTTCCATCTATTGGGTCAATAATCCATTTGTATGAGGAATCCATTTTAACTTCCCCGATTTCTTCACTTAGAATATAATGATCAGGGAAATCTTTTCTGATGATATCCATGATAAGGGCTTCTGAAGCCTTATCTACTTCAGTGACGAGGTTATTTGGGCCATCTTTAAATTCAATAGAAAACTTCCCGTTAATTCTTTCTTGAATCAACTTCCCAGCTGCTTCAGCGGCTTTTATGAGTGTGCTTTTTAGCATGCCGCAAAGGTACTAAAACAGAGCCAATATGACTCAGTGGTAGAAATGCTTAAGGAGATTCTTAACTGGCTTGAGTTGATTAAACGTCACAAATTTCAACGCCTTGTTTGAGTGCAGCGATTGCATCAGGCCATGTTGGGATGAATTCCTGCGCAACAAATCCTTTAAATCCAGTCTTTACGATGGCTTTCATAATAGCAGGGTAATAAAGTTCTTGTGTTTCATTGATTTCATTTCTTCCTGGAACCCCACCAGTATGATAGTGAGCAAAATATTGATGATGTTGATTGATGGTCCTGATTACATCCCCTTCATCAATTTGCATATGGTAAATATCGTAGAGCAATTTGAAGTTTTCTGATCCAATGCGTTTACATAGCTCAACACCCCAGTTTGATTTATCACACTGGTAGTCTTCATGATCAATTTTAGAATTAAGTAACTCCATAACTAGCGTGACATTATTTTTTTCGGCAAGTCCAACTAGTTTTTTTAATCCCTCAGTGCAATTTTTCAATCCTGTTTCATCATCTTTGCCTCGACGACTTCCCGAAAAACAGATAAGGTTTTTAAAACCTGCTTTAGCTACTAACGGAATCATTTCCGTGTAGTTTTTTATTAGTTTCTGATGAAAAGCAGGATCGTTGAAACCATCAACTAGATTGAGTTCAGCTCCATTGCACATGGAAGAATAGAGGTCATATTTTTTAAGGGTATCCCATTCTTTAGGGCCTACAAGATCAATTCCTTTAATGCCTATTTCTTTTGCACTTTTACATAATTGATCTAATGGTATATCTGAGTAACACCACCTACACACAGCATGGTTTATATTTCCTTTCAATGGAGTATTATTTTTTTGATCTTGTTGCTGAGGTAAAATAGAAGCCATGCCGCTGGTGGTAATTCCACCTGCTGCAACTGAGCCCAACATGATGTTTTTGATAGCGCTTCTGCGCGAAGGATTTGTCATGTAGGAAAGTTAATAAATAATTGCAATAATCAGCAGGGTAGCAAGTTGAAAATTTCTAAATACCCCACAACCTTTCCTAGATGTATTTTAGGCTGTGTAATTTCTTTTTATCCGTGGGCAGCTTCAAACATTGTCTTAAACGAAACATGTTTGTTTTCTTGAAATTCATCGTAGAACTCTTGTAAATCACTATTGTCATGAAATATTTCAACAGTATAGGGATTCATCTGCTTATTCCTTCTTTCTAGTATTACTGTATTGCCTTTTTTCATTTGATTCGACATAAAGTCAAATATTTCGCTTACAGCATCTATCATTCCATAAGAGTTCATCTCTTCAATGGTATTCAAATCAAATCGGTAGGTTTTCATTGTGTTGGTGTTTGCTGTGAAAGTATTGTTATTAACAAGTTTTTACCATGATCATCCTGTCTATTTTTTTAAGTTCAGTATTAATACTTAATTGGAATACGTGGAATCCATATACATTCGTCGTAAATCTATGAGTAATGAGCGAAAATTATATCGATTTACCTTCTGCCTTAGAGTTGACAAGGAGGTATAAGGAAAATAAGGAAGCATTGGTTTCTACTGAATTTAACGATTCAATGCATATTGCAGAAACCTTTGATGCATCCGCAATTCAGGCCATCCTGAACCAGCCAGGATGTATGCATTTTCGAGCATATTATGGGATGAAAGAAGACAAAACAGTCTGCCTTGTTTTTGTAGGTGTTAATGCCCAAGATCAGGATATGGTTGGAAATCAGCCATATGGGGAGGGCATTATTGTTGAATATGGTAGAGTATGTCCTCCTGTATGTACAATCAACTCACCATTTTTATAGTTGATTTATGCGAGTGCCCCTTTATATTTATGTACTAAGCAATATAGTAGTATTGCCAGTAATCGTTGGAATTATCAAGTATAAGAAGCTTGATAGTATCTACAGGTGTTTTTTATATCATTTGGGGTTAGCTTTTTTCTGGGAAGTTTCATCGCCTATTTTACCTAGAAATATAGAGTATGTCAATCTTGAAAATTATTTATTTACGGGTTCGATTGTACCATTTAGTTATTTCAGTTTGATGTCTTGGGCGATGATGAAAAATGTAAACAAGAAAACAATTATGTTAACTATCATTATTATTATGTTGGCATGCATTGAACTTTCAATCTATGGGCTTGAGAAAATTAGATTACCATATTCAGTCCCTTTATTGGATATTATCAGTGTTATTCTTGGATTAAATGCTTTCTTTGTTATTTATTCAAAAAAATATAGTGTTATGGAAAGGCGAAGCTTGTTTATGCTTGTTATACCACTAATCGTTACTAATTCTTTTTCTACTGTTTTATATATAACATTAGCTCTTTATTATAGTCCCTCAAATCAAGAATTTTTTATAAAATTGTATAATGTTTCTCATGTTTTAAATGCCTTAGCTTTCATTTGTTATTCCCTTGCTTTTATATTGAAACCACCGAAACAAGTCTATTTATAATTGATTGATAATTATTATTTATTCAGTTTATTATGATATTTATACTTTTTCTGGGTAATGGCATACACACTATTAAACAAGAGATATTATTTTTCTACATTTTATTTTCGATATTTATTTTAATGTTGATTATTTTTTTTATAGTCAGCATTATTAAAAAAGAAAAAAAGTACATAGCATTAGAGAAGGATAAATTAATTGCTGAATTTACGGCATCAGAGCAGGAGCGAAATAGGATTTCTACCGAGTTACATAATGAGATTGGCCCATACTTATCTGGTATAAAAATCAGACTGGATTCAATACGTTCTGAAAATAATACTCATCTCGAGGAATGTAAGTTAGTGTTAGACCAGTGCATCGGGCAGATAAGAGCGATTTCAAAATCACTTGCACCAATCAATCCATTAGGAAGTTCATTTGAAGATGACTTGAGGCAATACATATATAAAACAAATATACATAATCAATTAAAAATCAATCTACAAGTTAGAAACAAGCTGAGTTTAGCCATCGATCAAAATAATCATCTCTATCGTATTCTTCAAGAGATAATTTTGAATACGATAAAACATGCCAACGCAAAAACTTTACGAATTGAAATTTTTCAAGAGGGGAATGAGTTGAGTATAAAAACGGCAGATGATGGTATTGGTTTTGTTATGGAAAGAATTAAAAATTTGAATAGATTCGGTCTAGGATTGTTGGGGATTATCAGTAGGGTTGAAATTATGAATGGAACAATCTATCAGTCACCCGATCTAGATAAGGGAACCCGGTATAATATTACAATTCCCATACTGAAAAATGAATAGAGAAAAAATCACCATAGTTGTTGCAGATGATCACACATTTTTTCGTGATGGATTAGTGGCTGCTCTAGAACTTGAAAGTCGATATCAGGTAGTTGGTGAAGCCAAAAATGGAGAAGAGTTAATCGAAAAGGTAAAAAGATTAAATCCTGATTTAGCCATTATCGATATTGGTATGCCCATAGTAAATGGTATTGAAGCAACCGAGGCTATAAAAAAATTAGGGTTAGCAACGGAAGTAATTGCCTTATCCATGCATGTGGAAGAATTCATAATTATAAAAATGCTTCAGGCTGGTGCCATGGGATATTTAGAAAAAAATATTTCTAGGCACGAAATATATAAGGCCATTGAAAGTGTGGTTATAGATCGACGTATGTATTTTCCTGAGTCCACGAGTAGGAGAATGTTTCAGTTGCTTCAAAAAACATCGTTAAATCCATTTCATAATCCTGAACTCATGTTTAGTGAAACAGAAAGGGAAATCATACAACTGGTTTGTGAAGATTTTACGAATAGGGAAATTGGAGAGCAATTGGATATTAGTAAAAGAACAATTGAGGGCCACCGCGAACGAATCATGAAAAAAATGAATGTAAAAAGTGTAGCAGGATTGGTTGCCTATGCTTATACTAATAATTTAGTAAAGCGCGACAACAATGGTGACTCAAATTGCGGGGGGGGGGTGAGTAGGAATTAAAAAGTCGGAAGTAATTATGACTCCCGACTTCAGGTGATTTTCAAAGGTTCTGGTTTACCAGATGCAACGACTGAACAAGACTTCATAGGTTGAAGATGCAATAAAGTTATTTTTTATGTTGAAGAATAAACATGTATAAATACGTTGTTACATTAGAAAGTATTTTTTGATGTTTAGGGTATAGATACAGGTGCATCAGATAAGAAAATAAAAAAGGGGGCAATTGCCCCCTTTTGCTAAATCATATTAAATTGAATTATGCTTTTTTCAATTTTTTTGAATAGAAGTATAATCCAATAAATGCCACAATTAAAATTGCAGGGAAAAGTAGCATATTTGATAAGGTTGATTGTCCTGCTGCTAAGTCTGCTGCATCACCTACTAAACCACTGGCTTCTGCAACCACTTTATTATCCTTTATCCATCCACCTATGATTGGTTGGAACATTGAGGAAGAAAACATTCCAATACCCCCTAAGATAGATAATCCAAGTGCACCGGTCTGTGGTAAATTTTCCCCAACAAAGCCGAGCATGTTTGGCCAGAAATAGCATATACCTAAGGCATAGAATACCGCTGCTACATATAACATTGATCCACCCATTGTACTAAGCATATAAATTCCAATAACCCCGAAAATGGCTGATCCCAATAACACACCAACTGTGTTAAGTTTTTTAACCAATGGACCCGCAAAAAATCTTCCTACTGCCATTAAGCCTGTAACAAGAGCTAAGATTAACATTGGACTTGCACCTGCCTTGGCAAGAATTGGTCCTACCCATTGCTGAGGACCAAACTCTGAAATAGCTGTTAAGGCCATGCAAGCAGCCATGAACAGATAGAGTGGATTCAACATGGCCTTGAAGTTTGCGAGGGTGTTATCTCCTGCAACCCTTGGTTTAGGGAATGCTTGTCCGTAGAAAAGGATTGCATAGATAATTGTTGGGATCATAATAACCCAAATTTGTGCTTGCCAAGCCATGCTTGAATCTGTCATGAATTTGGAAATTAATGACCCTAAGACGATGCCACCAGGGAACCACATGTGGAAGCGATTCAATTTGCTGTGAAATTCATTTCCACTGTATGCATCGGCAATCATAGGGTTACAGGCAGCTTCTGTACAGCCATTTCCTAGTCCAATGAGTAAAGTTGAAATGAGCAATACATTATAACTGCTTGCATAAATAGTAGTGATAATACCAATAGTATGTGCGACTAATGCAATTTGCATGATGAGTTTTGGACCTATTTTGGCATAGAATATACCACCCAATATCATTGAAATAGGGAATCCTAAGAACCACATTTGGTTAATGTGGCCTAATTGTACCGTGTCTAAACTTAATTCAGCACCTAGCTGTGTTAAGATTCCTGCTCGGATACTAAATGAAAATGCTGTAGTAATAAGGGCAAAGCAACTCGCTAGAAAGAGGCGATTTGCATTAACAGGTTGGCTAGAAATCGTTGTGCTCATAATTGGGTTGTTTTGATGATGGTTTTGGTTAAAAATCAAATAAAATTATTTTTAAGCAATTCAATATAAAGAGAATTCTTAAAACTAAATTCATTATTTTTAAAACCTCTTTATTTTTTGAATTTTTCAAACTACGAATATGAACAGAAAACTTAGAATGGGAATGGTAGGCGGAGGTAAAGACGCCTTCATTGGATCGATTCATCGCTATGCCGTTGGAATGGATGGACTCATTGATTTAGTCTGTGGGGCACTTAGTATTAACCCAGAGATTGCAAAGGATTCAGGTAAATCCTTGTTTTTTGAAGAAGATAGAATCTATCTTACCTATGAGGAAATGATTACGAAGGAAAGCCAACTTCCTGCTGATAAACGAATCGATTTTGTAACTATTGTAACCCCCAACTTTGCTCATTTTACTCCTGCCATGATGGCGATGGATCATGGGTTTCATGTGGTTATCGAAAAGCCTATTGCTTTTACATTAGATGAAGCACAACAATTAAAACAAAAGGCTGCAGAAACCGGCAGAATTCTTTGTTTGACACATACGTATTCAGGTTATCCATTGGTAAAGCAAGCCCGTCAAATGATTAAAGAAGGGAAATTGGGTAAGATTAGGAAGGTATGGGTTGAATACCCACAAGGATGGTTGAGTAAACTTTCTGAGCGAGAAGGTAATGCCCAAGCAGCTTGGCGAACCGACCCTAAACGCAGTGGTAAAAGTGGATGTATGGGTGATATAGGAACCCACGCTGCTCACCTTGCAGAATATGTAACCGGATTAAAAATTACTCACCTCTGTGCCGACTTGAATGTGATGGTGGAAGGTAGATTATTGGACGACGATGGTAATGTGTTATTAAAGCTTGAAAATGGTGCAGCAGGTGTATTGATGGCTTCTCAAGTAGCAGCTGGTGAAGAGAATGCACTTAAAATTAGGGTTTATGGTGAGAAGGGTGGACTTGAGTGGGCACAGCATGAACCAAACACAATGTTGGTAAAATGGCTTGATCAACCTACTCAAATTTATAGAGCAGGAGGAAATTATGCAGACAGACTTTCTTCATTTGCAGTCCATAATGCACGAACTCCAGGTGGACATCCCGAAGGATATCTCGAAGCATTTGCCAACATCTATAGAAATTTTGCTTTAACCTTAGGTGCGAAAATTGATGGCATTGAGCCAACACCTGAGATGCTTGATTTTCCGGGTGTTGAAGATGGTATTAGAGGTATGGCGTTTATCGATAATGTCGTTGCTTCTTCACAATCAGATCAAAAATGGACTCCACATACTATTTAAATAAATTAAGTATTACATGAAAACAATAAAAGGTCCTGGTCTATTTCTTGCTCAATTCATGGGTGATAAGGCTCCTTTCAATGACTTGTCATCAATCTGCAAATGGGCTGCTTCATTGGGTTTCAAGGGAGTTCAGATTCCAACATGGGATGCTCGATGCATTGATCTTGAAAAAGCAGCAAAAAGCAAAACCTATGCCCAAGAAATTCAAGGGATAGTAAAAGAAGCTGGATTAGAAATTACAGAACTTTCATCCCATTTACAAGGACAGCTAGTAGCAGTTCATCCAGCATACGATGCTCAGTTTGATGGTTTTGCTCCTGCCGAAGTTAGGGGTAATCCCAAAGCAAGAACAAAATGGGCTGTTCAGCAATTGAAATATGCTGCGAAGGCTTCAGCTAATCTTGGCTTAAAGGCACATGCTACATTTAGTGGAGCATTGCTCTGGCACACGGTTTATCCTTGGCCACAGCGCCCTGCAGGTCTTGTAGAAACTGGCTTTACTGAACTTGCAAAAAGGTGGTTGCCTATCCTTGATGTATTTGAGGATAATGGGGTTGACTTATGTTATGAAATTCATCCAGGTGAAGATTTACATGATGGTATATCTTATGAGATGTTTTTAGAAAAGACAAAAAATCATAAGAGAGCGTGCTTGTTGTATGATCCAAGCCATTTTGTATTGCAGAGCATGGATTATCTTACTTATATAGATTATTATCATGAACGCATTAAAATGTTTCATGTTAAAGATGCTGAGTTTAATCCGACTGGAAAACAAGGCGTATATGGTGGGTATCAAAATTGGATAGATCGTGCTGGCCGATTCCGTTCTTTGGGAGATGGTCAAGTTGATTTTAAATCCATCTTCAGTAAACTAACTGGATATGATTATAAGGGATGGGCAGTGTTAGAATGGGAATGTGCTATTAAACATCCTGAGGATGGTGCAAAAGAAGGCGCTATCTTCATTCATGATCATATTATACGTGTGACAGAAAAAGCATTTGATGATTTTGCTTCGACTGGAAGTAATGAAAAATTCAATAGATCAATTTTAGGTATCTGATTATAAAAACGAAAAAAACAAACAATGAAAAAAGTACTGTTAACGATGATTGTAGCTGCAGGTCTTTATGCTTGTGGTGGTGGCGAAAACAAAGAGACCGCTGAAACAAAACCAATTAGTAATGCATCTACTGAGGAAATTGAAACGAAAGTTGAAGCTGCTCCAGTTGCAAAAAAAGATGGTAAGGCGTTGATTGAAGGATCAGATTGCAGAACATGCCATAAAGATGACACAAAGTTAATTGGACCTGCATATAAAGATGTGGCTAAGAAGTATGAGAATAATGATGAAAATGTAAAAAAATTGGCAGCGAAAGTATTAAAAGGAGGTCAAGGAGTATGGGGCGAAATTCCAATGGCTCCGCATCCAACTCTTAGCTCTGAAGATGCAGAAGCAATGGTATCGTATATCTTGTCAATGAACAAATAAATACAAACATGAAATTATTAATCACAGTTGCTCTTGCATCACTTATGTTCAATTCAAATTTGCCCGTTAGTCATGGCAACACGTCAACAAAAAAGCAATTAGCTTCTAATGAAGCAAATAAGTTTAAAGGTTGGCAATCTTTATTTGATGGAAAATCAAAAAAAGGGTGGCATATCTATGGTAATGAAGGGGACGGAACAGCTTGGCAAGTACAAGACGGTGCATTGACGTTAATTCCATCTACAGCAAAAACATCAGCATTAAGACCTGGTGGTGATATTACTACTGATGCTGTTTATACAAACTATCATTTGGCGCTTGATTGGAAAATTTCAGAAGGTGGTAACAGTGGTATCATTTTTGGAGTTCAAGAAGAAGCAAAATATCCACAATCCTATTTTACAGGATTAGAAATGCAAGTATTGGATAATGATAAGCATTCTGATGGTCAAATCATAAAACACCGTGCAGGCGATTTGTATGATTTAATCTCTTGCAAGAGAGAAACTGTAAAGCCAGTTGGAGAGTGGAATCATGCAGAAATCATTATAAAAGATGATGCTTTGACTTTAATTCTAAATGGTGAAACTGTAGTTACTACAACAAGATGGAATGATGATTGGAATAAGATGATTGCAGGAAGTAAATTTGCTAAAATGCCTGGTTTTGGCTCATTTAAGTCAGGACACATCTCACTTCAAGATCATGGTAATCAAGTTTGGTATAAGAATATTAAGATAAAAGAACTCTAGATAATATTTAGTTTACTTTTTAGAAGCCACAAGGTTAATCCTTGTGGCTTTTTATTTACTAAATGAAGAAGAAATTTTAATCGTCTATTTTATATAGCTGAATCATATAATGTCAAAAAGTATTAAATTCATTCTTCGATATTTTTAAAAATAAAGTCTCACAACATGTTAAACGTAAAATCTGGTTTATTGTCATTGATTTTATTCATTTCAATGTCAGCGCTTGCACAAAACCGTGTATTAGTTTTTTCAAAAACAGCTGGTTTTAGGCATAGTTCTATTGAGGTTGCAAAAACTGCCATTCAGAAGTTGGGAAGTCAAAATGGGTTTTCTGTTGATACAACGGAAGATGCTAAAGCATTTACAGAAACTAATTTGAAAAAATATAGTGCTGTTGTTTTTTTAAGTTCAACTGGCGATGTATTGAATGATTATCAACAGGCTGCCTTTGAACGTTATATCCAAGCCGGTGGTGGGTATATGGGTATTCATGCTGCTACAGATTGCGAATACCATTGGCCTTGGTATGGTAAACTTTCAGGTGCTTATTTTAAAAGTCATCCAAGTCAGCAACTGGCCAAGTTAGTTGTTCACGATAAATCTCATATTAGTACTGCTCATTTACCTGCCATCTGGGAACGGTTTGATGAATGGTATAATTTTAAAAAAGCCCCAGGAGCTGAAGTCAATGTACTTATTAGCATAGATGAAAAATCTTATGAGGGTGGAAGTAATGGAGACAGCCATCCTATGGCATGGTACCATGAATTTGATGGTGGACGGGCTTTTTATACTGAGCTCGGACATACCGATGAATCGTTCGCAGAACCATTGTACTTGAAACATATTTTAGGTGGCATTAAGTATGCCATAGGGAATAATGTCAAGTTGGATTATTCTAAAGTAAAATCAATGCTTATCCCTGATGAGGATCGTTTTACAAAAACAAATCTTGCTGGTGGTGGCGTTTTTGATGAACCTACTGAAATGGCAATCCTTCCAAATTTTGATATTATCATTGTTGAACGCAAAGGTGAAATTCTATTATATAGTAATACAACTAAAAAAGTTACTCAACTTGCAAAGATTGATTTGTATTATAAATCAGGTGATAGTGGAGCCAATGCAGAAGAAGGATTAATGGGTATAACAGCAGATCCTGACTTTGCTAATAATAATTACATCTATTTGTATTATGCAACGAAAGATACTGCCGCAAATCGTTTATCACGTTTCACGTTTAAGGATGGTAAGCTTGATCTTGCTTCAGAGAAAAAAATACTAGATGTTGGGTCTATGAGAAATATCTGTTGCCATACAGGAGGTTCTCTCGCATTTGGTCCTGAGGGGTCACTTTATTTATCTACCGGTGATAACACTACACCATTTAATCAACCTAACTCAAAATATGAATTAGAAGGATATGGACCAATTGATAACCGTGCAGGATTTGAGCAATATGATGGAAGAAGGGGTTCTGGAAATACAAATGATTTAAGGGGTAAAGTACTCCGTATAAAAGTTAATCCTGATGGATCATATTCAATTCCTGATGGAAATCTTTTTAAACCAGGTACACCAAAAACTCGTCCAGAGATTTATGCTATGGGAACACGTAACCCTTATAGAATTTCTATAGATAAAAAAACAGGCTTTTTATATTGGGGTGATGTAGGTCCAGATGCCGGACAAGAAAGTCCAAATGTTAAAGGTTCAAGAGGATATGATGAATTGAACCAGGCTCGTAAAGCTGGCAATTTTGGATATCCATTTTTTATTGGGAACAATTTCCCTTACCGCAATTTCAATTATGAGACTGGCGAAATTGGAGATTTCTTCGATCCTAAAAGGCCAATTAATACTTCTAAAAATAATACTGGTTTAACTGAATTACCTCCACTTAGTTCACCATTCATATGGTATCCGTATGCTGCATCACCTGATTTTCCTGAGGTTGGAACTGGTGGCAGAAATGCTATGGCGGGTCCAATATATCATTCAGAGTTTTATCCAAAAGAAACTCGTTATCCTGATTATTATAATGATAAATTATTATTCTACGAATGGATTAGAGGGTGGATGAAAATGGTTACAATGGATGAAGAAGGAAATTATCAGAAGATGGAACCTTTTATGGAACACACTACATTCAATAGTGCTATAGATATTGAAGTTGGTCCTGATGGTCGTTTTTATGTGTTAGAATATGGTAGTGGGTGGTTTTCAAAAAATCCTGACGCTGCACTTTCTAGAATAGATTATAATGGAGGTAATCGTGCTCCAAAAACGAAGTTATCTGTAAATAAAGTTTCAGGTTCTGTTCCGTTTACAATTAAAGCTGATGGAACTGGAACAAAGGATTCTGATAACGACCCACTCACGTATACTTGGTATTTTGGGAAACAAGGGTTGAAGCCAACTGCATCAAATAAAGCTACGTTCACATTTACAACTCCAGGTGAATACGCTGTTTATTTCATAGCTAGGGATTCAAAAGGAGCATCAACTAAAAGTGAAGTCATCAAAGTATTTGCAGGAAATGAATTGCCCGTTGTTGATGTAAAAATGGAAGCGGATAATAATTTTTATTTGCCTGGTGTACCTGTATCATATAAAGTGAATGTAAAAGACAAGGAAGATGGTTCAACTGCAACAGGTGGAATTGATCCTAAATCAATTTATGTAAAAGTAGATTATGTGAGTGGACCAGATAATGCGCAGGTAGTAGGACATCAACAAGTTACAGCACTAATGGAAGGAAGAAACCTTGCTGCTATTCTTGATTGTAAAGTATGTCATAAAGAAAATGAGCGATCTGTCGGACCAGCATATAAGTTGGTTGCTGAGCGATATGAAAATGATCCTAAAGCACATGCCTATCTAACGAATAAAATCATCAAAGGTGGTAGTGGTGTTTGGAGTGAAAATGCCATGTCTGCTCACCCTGATATTAAGAAGGAAGATCTTAATCTTATTGTTAACTGGATTTTGAGTTTAAATAAGAAGGAAGCTGCAACCCTTCCTTCTAAAGGACAAGTTACAGCAACATCTAAGGAAATGGGCAATAATAATATGATGCAGATTACAGCAACATATACTGATAAAGGTGCTAAAGGAATTAAACCGCTAACCAGTGTGGCTGTGGCGATAATGAAGAGTCCAATTGTTGGTGTGGAATCAAAAACTGATGGAGATGGTATTGATGTTAAAGAAGATGATGGAGATCATTTTGCGATTTTGAATAATGAATCAGCATCAGGATGGCTTAAATTTGATCACCTCAATTTAAAGGATGTTAATGCCCTTGAACTGGCTTATGATATTGATGCTTCTCCGGACAAGGGTTATAGAATAAGTTGGTATGTTGATAATATTAATGGTACAAAAATTGGTGAAGTATTTATGGGACATGATGTTTCTAAAAAGACATCAGAAATCATCGTACCACTTAAAAATCTCCCGACTAAACCGACAAGCTTATTCATGAAAATTGAAAAAGCCGATGCAAGTGAAACCCAAAAGTTTGCATTGGTTTCAATGAAGTTTATGACAGGAAAATAAAATGATATTGAACGTAAAAAGCCGGATGCTATTTAGCTCCGGCTTTTTTATGCATCAAAATATTTATCAGCAG
The DNA here is from genome assembly GCA_947451935.1 of Chitinophagaceae bacterium. Classification (GTDB taxonomy): domain Bacteria; phylum Bacteroidota; class Bacteroidia; order Chitinophagales; family Chitinophagaceae; genus Pollutibacter. The sequence continues at coordinate 45,974 of CANGBH010000006.1, read as the reverse complement.
AACTAATAAAATAATCATCAATCCACCAAATTCCCTGGTATTTTCAATCCAAGGCTTTGTTGCTTTCATGCTTTGAACTAGATTTTCAGTTTGGTACTTACTTATCCAATCTATTACACCATCTCTTGTAAATAGTTGTTTTACGCCAAATCCAATGCAAAAAATTATCCCAGCGATATGAGCAAATCTATCGTACCTATTTCGTGCATTTAGAATGCAAACGATCGCTGCATATCCATATATAGGAATCCATAGATAAGGGTCTGGATCATTATATTGGAGTAATGCAAAAAGGATGAATATAACCGCAAATGAAATATTAAATATTTTCATTCAATTATAAATATTTTAATAATGAAGCTTTAATATAGCTAATGCTTTTTTCTACACTAATAAAAGGTGAACCCGGACATTCATCTTGTTCAACAAAAAAATGCTTCATGCCAGATAATTTTGCATTTTGGAAGATGGTCGCAAAATCAATTACACCATTGCCTACTTCTGTGAAATTTTTCTTTGCTGTCTTGTCCATATCTTTCACATGCCAAAGTGCTACTCTGCCTTTAAGTTGATTGAATAAAGCAATGGGGTCTTTTCCTGCTTTACTTACCCAATAAAGATCCAATTCAAATTTAACCAAAGATGCATCTGTTTCTTTGGTTAGAATATCAAATGGCAGTTGTCCGTCGATTTCCTGAAACTCAAAATCATGATTATGGTAGCAAAGTTGAATACCTGCATCCTTACATTTTTTTCCTGCAATATTTAAATCAGCTGCAATTTTTTTATAATCATTGATGGATGTTCTTTCATCAGGCATAAGGTATGCTACTACCATATATTGCTGACCTATTGCGACAGCATCTTCAATGGCTTTATCCCAACCATGTAATATCGTTCCTGGTATTTGTTTATTCCCAAAGTTACCATATAGGTAGTGGCCTGAAGGCGCAGTTAGGTTTAGCTCCGACAAAAGGGCTTTGTATTCAGAGGGTTCCATTCCAAAGAATTTTCCATTATATCCAAAGTTTTCTACTTCTTCAAATCCAAGAGCTGCCACTTTTTTGAGTACTCCTTTTGGATCTTTCTCAATTTCATTTCTTAGGGTATATAATTGGATCCCAATTTTTCTTTTCTTATTAAATGTTAGCGCTGATGCATCAGCCAATAATGCTGTTCCTGCTGTAATTAAGGAAAGTTGTTTTAGTAGATGTCTTCTTGAAATCATATGGAAGTGTTTTGCTTTAGATAACAATTTAAAATATTCCTATGGATTCAACTAATTTCTTTAGATAAGAATATTAGTGACTACAGTGTTCGCCATGTTCGTGGGCTGCTTTTCTACAAAGCCTTAGGTTGATATAATGTGCTGAGATGATTAATAGAACCGCAGGCGCTAAAAACCAAATTTGATGAGGATGAAATACCTGTTTCAGAACCAAAAAAAACATGCCTAACGTGAAAAGTAAAATTGGCCTCAATTTATGATGATGTTTTGTGAAACCATGCCTAAGCGAATAGATTCCAATTAATAAGGAAATTAGAATCATACCAACCTCAAAAAATAGGTTATTCACGAGATTTAGACCAAGTATTGGAAGAGTAGAGATTAATAATGGTAGCAGTGTACAGTGAATTGCACAGATTATGCTTGCAGCTATTCCAAGTCTATCGTAATTGATCTTTAACATAAGTGGGATGGCAAATTTAAGTATTTTGCAACAAAGTTGCATTCTATAGGTCAAGTATATTAACTTTACCTACTGTATTTTTGCAGAATAATTCGTGGTATGAGTAAAAAGGCAATCGTTTATCTGATTTTTTTTGCTGTTTTGTTTGCAGTGTTTTACGGAGTGTTGATGTATACCACTGACTTCGCAAAGGTGAAACTTCCTGTTTTAAATACTGTTCAGCCTTTTTCATTTTTGAAGCAAGATAGTTCCATGGTTTCCCAGCAAGAAACACAAGGGAGAGTGTATGTTGCTGAATATTTTTTCACTTCATGTAAGGGCATTTGTCCGAAAATGAATAAGAATATGAAAGCTATTTATGAGAAATTCAAGACTGATTCAAATTTTCTTGTGATTTCACATACGGTAAATCCTGAAGTTGACTCATTGCCAGTGATGAGGCATTATGCCGATTCAATGGGTGCTAATTCAAAAAACTGGTGGTTTGTTACGGGTAGTAAAGAAGCACTTTATAAAGCCGCGAGAGAAAGTTATATGCTAGATGACCCCAAGAACAGTTCTAAAAACATCGATGAGCAATTCTTGCATACCCAGTTTTTTACCTTGGTTGATCGGTTAGGGCGTGTAAGAGGTGTGTATGATGGGATTAAAAAGGATGAAGTAGAACAACTCACTCATGATATTTCTGAACTCATTGCAGAATAAGATGGGAGCTCAAACGGAATTGATATTAAAGACTAGTTCCTTGAGTATAACCTCAAGTAGAAAAAAAATTCTTGAAATATTTTTATCAGCTTCAACTGCATTGGCTCATCAAGACATAGAGAAATTGGCAGAACAATATGATCGAGTAACTATTTATAGAACCTTGCAGACATTTTTAGATAGAGGTATTATTCATACGATTCCTACAACTGATAATACCATTAAATATGCATTATGCAGTGATGACTGCATTACATCAGGTCATCACCATGATAATCATGTTCATTTTTTATGTGATCAATGTGGACGCACCCTGTGCTTAGATGATGTTAGCATTCCTGCAATTACACTACCTAAAGGGTATTCTATGAAGGAAATTAATATGGTAGTGAATGGTATTTGCAAAACATGTATGGAATAAAAAAGTCCCAATGTAAAAACACCGGGACATTCGTTAAGGCTCTGATTAGTAGCTTCTTTATTCTGAGTTTGAATTTTCTTGAATAAAGGTATCTAGCTAATCAGATTCAGACAAGTTTGTGGCATACCATAAAAGTGGTATCTCAGAGAGATTCTAGCTCTTTTTTGACAAAAAGCATCAATTCACTAATCTTCTCAGGAGAAAAATCAAAATCGATGCCCGAAGCTTGGTACAATTCAGGTAACGTTTTTGTACCACCAAGGCTTAGGCCAGTAATATAATTTTCTAAGGCCTTTTCTTTATTTTCTCTGTATTGTTTCCACATACCAATTGCACCAAGTTGGGCAATACCATATTCGATATAGTAAAATGGAACTTCAAATAAATGGAGTTGTTTTTGCCAGCTATATGACCTGAATTTTTCCAAATCACTAAAGTCAATTGATGTAGATGAAAATTCATTTAGAATACGAAGCCAATTTTCTCTTCTTTCTTCTAAAGTATGAGTTGGATGTTCATATATCCAGTGTTGAAATTTATCAATTGTTGCTATCCATGGGAAAATCGTAATCACTCGTTCAAGTTGATGACGTTTCGCTCTTTTCATTTCTTCTTCATCATTGAAGAAAACATCCCAATGGTCCATCGTAAATAATTCCATCGACATGCTTGCCACCTCAGCCATTTCAGTTGGATACTCTTTAAATCCTGTCAATTCTAGCGGATGCGAAAGAAATGAATGTATGGCATGGCCACTTTCATGCACCATGGTAGTTAAATCAGACATTTGGGCTGCAGCATTCATAAAGATGAAGGGGGCACCACTTTCAGCCAATGGCATATTGTAACCACCGGGTGATTTTCCTTTTCTACTATCTAAATCAAGGTGGTTGAGTTCTTTCATTTTTCTTAAGCAGTCACCAAAAAATGGATTTAACTCATCAAGGCATTTAATTGATTTTGTAAGAAGATCGTTGCCATCAGTAAAAGGGCGTAAAGGTTTAATGCCAGCTGGTTCTGCTTCAGTATCCCATGGCTTCATGCTTTCTAAGCCTAGTCGATTTTTCTGATCATTATATATTTGATCAACTAAAGGAACTACTTCTTTTTTTACTGCTTCATGAAATTGGTAGCAGGCTTCAGGGGTATAGTCGAAGCGCCCCATTTCTGCAAATTTATAGTCACGGTAATTTTTAAATCCGGCATTTAGTCCAATTTGATGCCTCTTTTCAATGAGCTTAGAAAATAAGTCATTGAGTGGATCTTTATCTTCTAATCTTCTTGAAGCAATTTTTTTGTATACAGTTTCGCGTATTTCTCTATTCTCACTTTCTAAAAATTTTGCAGCTTGTTGCAACGTGAATTCTTTGCCATCCTGTTCAATCATCATTTTTCCAGCGATTGCACCATATTGTTGTTGCAATACACTTACTTCAGACTGAAGGGGGATATTAGATTCTCTAAATAGTTCAATGCTTTTTCGTACAGATCGTAAATACGTGAAATATTTATGTTGATTGATTTCTTTAGTGAAGGGACAATCTATGAGTTTCTTATTGAGGAGATCTGCGTAAGGTTGAATTTTTGGTTGAATCTCCATGAAAAAAAAGTTGAAGGCTTCTTCGAAACTTTTATTTTCAGTATCGCATGTCATTCTAACTTGTCTCCAACATGCATCTTCGCTAATGAATGCCTCAACTTCACTCATGTCTTTCAACCATTGTTCAAGATCAGATACTGAGTTTAATGGTCTTTCATTAAGTTGAATAAAATAGGGCTCTAAGCTTTCCCAATTGGATAGTGTGAATTCTTTTGGAAGAAAAAAGTGTTCTAATTTTTTAATATCCGCACTGTATGGCATGAGTTCAACATTAATCTATTTATGGAAATTAATTTTCTTCCTGTTCATCATTTTCCTCTTCCTCAAATTCAGTCAGCTTAATTTCAATTTCATGTTTTTTTATCAAGCTAAACCAACGCACCATTTTTTTCATGTCACTGTTATATACTTTTTCGAAATCCATTTTAGGATATACTTTTTCAAAATAAGCACGAATTGCTTTATTGTCTTTTTCTGAGGGAAGTTCTATGTTCAATTCACTCATTGCATTGAAGATGTCTGCAAGATTTACATTATCATCTTCCGTGTATACTTCTATTGATTCTAGATGTGAAAATTGATGTAGCCTATTTGAAACAAATTTAGTTGTATTATCTTCTAGGGATCTTATGATCGCTCCATCTGTTTTACTACTAACTAATTCGAAGAGTCCTGAAAATCCGGTTACTGAAATGAGTTTATTGTATTCCATAATACATTATGTGTTTTAGAGACCGCAAGGTACGACCAATTTATTGAAATTTATTTTCGATTAGAATATCCTTAATTCTTTTTTCTATGGTTTCGAGTGAGCTATATCCTCTTGTAATCATATATAATTTTGATTCATCTAGTTGAATAAACGCTGTAGGGAAACCGTTTACTTTTAATTGTTTGATAAGTGAAAAATCATAGTATGCTTTCTCTTTATACGTTGGATCTTTAAGTTTTGAATAAAATTCATCTTCATTAATGTCGTACTTAACCAATAAATGGCGATAGGCTTCTGGGTCAGTTAAATCACGTCCTTCTTCATACAATGAACATTGTAAATCTGATGCAAATTCTATGGTGTTGTGTGGATATATGTCTTTGAAAATTGCCATTGCAATGGCTGGCATTTCTGAATTTGGTTGCCAATCACTTAAATCAGGATTTTTAATATGCCATAGATAATCTTCTCCAAATTTAACACCGGTTGTTTCTTCCACGGTTTTGTATGCATCTAAAATAAATGGAGCAATTTTACCAATGTGTTGAGTTGACTCAATTGGAATCATTCCACCTGAAATTGTTTCAAAATCAAATTGGGTGTTGTATTTTTTATATAGACTTTTAATTACTGGGCTAAATCCGTAGCACCAACCACAATATGCATCATAGCAGTAAATGATAAGTGGTTTCATGCGTTTTGTACCCTTTTATAGGTCTCATCATAATCTTCTCTAAGCGTTCCCATCATACGATCCCAGAAAAGAAAATATAACCCATAATTGCCTTTAAAATATTTATGATGTTGGTTATGACAAACTGATGTATTGATCCATTTTCCTATTCGAGTTAAGTTAAAATTTTTAGGAAAAAGTTCCCACCCCAAATGGCCATAGACATTATAGAGAATTGCAAAAAAGAAAAAAACAAAAAAATGAATTTGATGTAAGGGTAATACGTATAAAAACATAAAAAAAATACCTGCTTCTACAATTGCTTCAAGCGGATGGAATGCATAGGCAGCCCAAGGAGATGGGTTTGTTGATTTGTGATGTACTAGATGAAATATGTTAAAAATCGATTTATGGTGCATCAATAGGTGTGTCCAATAAAAATAAGTATCGTGTAAGATTATCATGATTGGGAATGCGAGTATAAAATAGAGCCAGCCTCTTTCCTCAATATTTTTATATAGAAGTGTATGTGATGATATTTCGGGATTACCGATGAATATCGTAGGTATTAAGGTGTAAATAATAAGTGAAGATATAGAGAAGCTTATTTCTCTTACGTAATCACGGTTACTTGGGATGTTTTTTTGTATTTTTTTATGATTGATTTTTTTGTACAGCAAAACATAGAAGGTGTAGAAAAATATACCTGCTAGAATAAAGTAGCGTGATCCTGTGAGTGTAAAAAATTTAATAAATGTATTCATATCAAGTTTTATAATCAATCAATTTTTATGGATTCAATATTAAATAATTCTGGGTATTTGGCAGATTTAGTTTTATAAAATGACTTCAAATTTTCCATGTCTACTGTTTTATCACCTGATAGGTATAGTGGAACACCAAAACCCGCCTCTTTATTTTTATAATCTAAAAATCCAGGTAAAATTGGCACATTTGCTCCTTTTGCTACATAATAAAATCCGCTTTTCCATTTTTCTACCTTTTTCCTAGTTCCTTCTGCAGGTATAAGAACAAGAAGTTTTTCACTATGGTTGAATTTATGGATAATTGCATCAGTTAAGCTTTGGCTTTTTTCCCGCTCAACGGGTATTCCGCCTGTATTTTTCAAAAGAATGCTCAATGGAAATTTGAACAATTCTTTCTTAGCAAGGTATTTTATGTTTAGTCCTAATATTTTAAATACTGCTAGTGCATAAATAAAATCCCAATTAGACGTATGTGGTGCTGCAATTACAACAGCTTTTTGGATATCATGGGGAACAATTCCTGAAATTTTCCAACCTTTCAATTTGAACCACCAAACAAATAATTTTGTGATCATATGTAAACTTTATGATTCATCTTCATAAGAAGCATGTTTATCAGAAGTAGAGTTAGTGGGCAACTAACCAATTTTCTCCAATACCCGCTTCTGCAATTACCGGAACATGATTAGGAAGCTGTAACGCATTCTCCATATTTTCTATAATAAGTGATTTCATTTCTTCTGCTTCACTTTTCAACGTATCGAAGATTAATTCATCATGTACTTGTAAAATCATTTTACTTTTTAGCTTTTGGTTTATGATTGCCTGATGCACTTTAATCATCGCAAGTTTAACCATGTCTGCTGCTGATCCTTGTATCGGAGAATTAATTGCATTTCTTTCTGCAAATCCACGCACTGTAAAATTCGATGATTTTATATCCCTTAACCATCTTTTTCTTCCCATCAATGTTTCTACATATCCATTGTCTTTTGCAAATTGAATAGTCGATTCCATATATTGAGTTATACCAGGGAATTCTTTTTTATAATTATCGATAATGGTTTTGGCTTCTGTTCTGCTGATGGCTAAATTTTCTGCTAACCCAAATGCACCTTGTCCATATATTATACCAAAATTCACACTCTTAGCTTTGTACCGCATCTCTTTGGTCACATCTTCTTCATTGACACCATATACTTTAGCGGCAGTTGCTGTATGAATATCTTTTCCCATTTTAAAAGCTTCACACATATTCGTATCTCCACTAATAGCTGCTACAATACGTAATTCTATCTGAGAATAATCTGCTGAAATCAGTACATGATCATTATCCCTAGGGATAAATGCCTTTCTTATTTCTTTACCACGATCGCTTCTAACTGGTATATTTTGCAGATTTGGGTTAGTACTTGATAGTCTACCTGTTACGGCTACAGCTTGCGCATAGGTTGTATGTACGCGTCCAGTTTTCGGGTTAATCAACAAGGGCAAAGCATCAACATACGTTGATTTTAATTTAGTTAATTCTCGGAAGGCAAGAATATCTGAAACGATAGGAAACTGATGTGCAAGTTTTTGCAATACATCTTCTCCAGTTGCATACTGACCTGTTTTTGTTTTTTTTGCTTTAGGGTCAAGCATTAATTTCTCAAACAATACTTCACCAAGTTGTTTTGGTGAGGCAAGATTAAATCGAACTCCCGCTGTTTTATAAACAGACTCTTCTGCAAGTTTTGCTTCTTTATCTAATTCTTTTGAATATTCATTAAGGAAATCAGTATCTACTCTAACCCCTTCAAATTCCATATTAGCAAGTACTTTAACGAGTGGACTTTCTACTTCGTTAAATATTTTTTCTACATGCTTTCTTTTTAATTCTGGAGTGAAAATATTTTTTAGCTGTAATGTTATGTCAGCGTCTTCTCCAGCATATTCTTTTATTTTTTCTACTTCAACATCGCGCATATTCCCTTGGTTCTTTCCCTTTTTGCCAATAAGTTCTGTGATTTTTACAGTTTCATAACCAAGGTATTTTGCACTCAATATATCCATGCTCCGCTTTCCTTCTGGTTCAATGACATAGTGAGCGAGCATCGTATCAAATATATTCCCAGCTAGTTCAATTCCTAGATTTTTTAATATGAGTAAATCATATTTCAAATTTTGTCCAATCCAGGTTATGGATGAATCGTTAAACAATGGAATGAATTTATCTAGTATTTTTTTTAATTCATTTTTGTCTTCAGGACATGAAACATAACAAGCTGTTCCTTCTTTCACTGAAAAACTCATACCTACAATTGATGCTTGATTAGCATCAAGACCAGTTGTTTCTGTATCAAAACAAATTTCTTTTTGATTTTGAAGTGATAAAATTAATTCATCTATCTTCTCATTAGAATCAATAAGCTCATACTGATGTGGGGTATTGTTTATATTTTTATCAGCAGATATATCTCCAGTATTTTCTTCTTCAGTTACAATTTCTGAATTTGATGACGCAACAGTTGTTGATCCTCCAAATAAATCTCCTTGTACTGTTGTTCCTTGTTTCTCAACCGGTCCTGCTATTGGTATATCTTCACCTAGAATTCGTTTACCAATTGTTCTAAATTCAAGTTCGCTGAATATTTCTTTAAGCGCTTCTTTATTTACTTCTTTTACTAGAAATTCACCTTCATGGAAGTTTACTGGAACTGATGTGATGATGGTGGCGAGTTTTTTACTCATCATAGCAAGATCTTTTCCTTGCCTAACCTTTTCACCCATTGAACCTTTGATATTATTGGCATTTTCTAGAACGTTTTCAACTGTTCCATATTCTGCTAGAAGTTTTGCAGCTGTTTTTTCTCCAATACCCGGAATACCAGGAATATTATCTACTGCATCGCCCATCATCGCAAGGATATCAATCACTTGTGAGACATGTTCAATATTCCATTTTTCACATACTTCTTTTGGACCGATAATTTCAAAGTCGCCTCCTTGATATGGGGGCTTATATATTTTGATATTTTCAGAGACAAGTTGACCATAGTCTTTATCAGGTGTTACCATGAACACTTGGTATCCTTCTTTTTCAGCTTGTTTTGCGAGTGTTCCAATAACATCATCTGCTTCAAAACCATCTGTCTCGATTATTGGTATATTAAATCCTTGGATAATTTTTTTTATATCAGGAAGTGAAGCGATAAGGTCTTCTGGCGCTTCTTGTCTGTTAGCTTTATAATCTGCAAAATCTGTATGCCTTTCGGTTGGTGCAGCTGTATCAAAGCAAATTGCCATATGGCTAGGTTTTTGCTTATTTAGCAAGTCGATCAATGCGTTGGTAAAGCCAAATTGGGCATTGGTGTTTTTACCTTTACTCGTAATACGTGGACTTCTAATTAGCGCATAGTAAGCACGAAAAATCAGGGCAAATGCATCGAGTAAAAAAAGCCTTTTATCCATGTATCAAAGGTAGTTTATTCAAGTTAGACAATATTGGATAGTGGATAGACTTTAGAGTCAGAAAATTTAATGAGTTTACTCAAATTTTGCATGTCGAAAAACATCTTGGTCAATGGCCTCCACTTTTCATTTTTGATGTAGAAAGGGTCGGGGTTAGAGCCTTCGCCTTTTTCGATGAATTACTAATTATTTATTGTACCACCTTCAACATTCCTCTCATGACAGATCCATGTCCTGGATAGGTGCACATGAAGGTATATTCACCTGGTGTTGTTGGTGCAATAAAGTAGATAGATTCTGAAGAATGTGGTTGAAGTAATGCTGTATTAAACAATACACTAGATGATTTAGGTACATAGCTCATTTGAGATCCTTTTAGTCCAAGTTTAATAGCAAGATCCGCTACTTCATCTCCTTTGCCAGGCATAACCACCACCACATTATGCATCATATCATCATTATTATTGAATACCAATCTTATTTTTGCCCCTGCTTTAATTTCAAACATGGGTATATCAAATTTTAATCCAGGCTTAGTACTAATTTTTAATACCATATCGGGTTGTTTCCAATCAGTTGGCATTTTTAATTGCCTTTTTTGGGTTGATACAGTTGATGTTTTTGAAGGAGCTGTTTTCATTGATTGATGATGTTGCATCATCACTTTGTATTCTTCAGTGATTACTGTTTTATCTCCTTCTGGGATATTATTCAACGTATAATATCCGGTATTATGTAGTAGAGAACGTTTTTCTATTGACTGGATATTAGCGAGTTTTATTTCATGTATATTCCCTTCAATTAAACTATCTAGAATTAGCTTTACTTTCAAGCCATCAGCAGATGGAATAATGCCAATTATTTTTCTTTCATGAAAATTGATAATTGGACTTCCATAGTCTTCATGATATTTATAGGTAAAGCTATTTACTGTATAATTCATTGAATTTTTCAAATCTGTTAATTCTGCAGGTGTTGTAAATTCTACTTCAAAGCCATCTGTTAGTGCGTGAATATTTTTCATTTCAAATGGAGTTTCTCCATTCCAAACAAGGCGTTGCAATCCATATAGGTGTCCACCTGTGCTTGCCCATCCTCTGCTAGTCATACCAGCAAAAATAGAATTATCTAATCCCCATCTTAGTCTAAGTAATCCTGAAGAAAATCCTTCAAAGAATGGATAGCATGCACCTTGGTACTTACCATTTACTTTTTCGAGAGACATTCTCATAATTTTTGAATGTCCTTGATCTGCCACAAAATATTGACCACTAAACGGTCCAAATGCTCCGTTAGTTATATCTTCTAAAATATCTGAAGTTGATATTCCCATAATGGTATGTGGAAACCACACAGCTGGTAGTTTGAGCTCTTTGATTTTCTTTGCAGTTTCGTACATGGGTTGCCCATTAACGATTGCTTTTACCGTTTCTGGTCTTAGTGAAAGTGGTGAACCTGGGTCTTTGGTAAATTTAAGTCCATCTGGATTTCCTGTAAAGTCTCCTTTTTCTACATGAGTTATTCTTCCACTACCAACCCAGTTACCTTGGTTGTCAGCATAGAACACTTCATCTTTACTATTTACAGTGAATCCGGCTGGTGAACGAAATCCAGTAGCTATGGGGTTAATTACACCATCTGGTGTAATTTTTAATAACCACCCATGCCATTTACCTAAATTATCTCCTAATGATAAATTTAGGGTAACGTACATATCTCCCTGCTTATTAAACACAGGACCATATGCATATTCGTGATACCCTCCACTAAGATCAAAAAGTGCGACTGGTGTAAAGACGTCTGCTTTTCCATCGTTATTTAAATCTTCTATTTTAGTTAATTCTCCACGTTGTGTGCAATAGAATGCACCTTCTTTATAGGCTAATCCGAGTATTTCGTGAAGTCCTGAAGCAAATTTTGTATAATGAGGAGCTCCGTTTCCATAAGCATTTTCTATGATCCATATTTCACCTCTTCGTGTTGAAACCCCAATTCGTCCATCAGGCATTACAGCAATACCACCTACTTCAAGTATTACATCTTCTGGTATTGCAATTGTTTTTAGTGAATAAAAATCTTTTTCAGTTTGTACACTACTTTTTTGAGCATACGATGTTGAAAGCACTATTGAAAAAATGAAAACAAGAAATATTGATTTAGTATACATCTGAGTGGAGTTAAAATTTGTTTTAGTATTAATCATGACGAGTTGTTAGGTTTGATTACCAAATAATTTGGTACGTAACCTCATTACTTGCAGGAAGTAATAATACTTGTTGATTATTGTAAGTTTCAATTTCTGGGAATACAGCTGGGGAAACTTGAATATAGTAGGATTGGTTGTCAATTGCATACAATCCTTTTCCCACTGGCGTGATTGTTTTTGCTTGTGCTATACGAATCATTAACTCATCTATTCCATTTCCAGTAACAGAAATCGTTCTATTTAATCCTCTTCCCTGCTGAAATGGAGAAATCAAATCCTTAATGATCATTTCTTTGAAAGCATATTTAAAAACAGGTAACCTGCGTTCGTTTAATGCATATCCTTTGTATTGATATCCACTTATTGAATCTATTGAATTTGTTTTTTCATAGATAGGGCAATTTCCGGCTAATAATATGATTGGTGCTCCCATTGGAGAAGGAGTTTGAGGTTCTCCTCTTTCATGCCACATATCAGTAGCATTTAGAAAATCACCCTTCCATGCCTGTAACATTGCTCCTTGAAGTAGATTATATGAATAATGTACTTTGCTTGGATCGCCAACAGATATTACATGCGTCAGTTTTTTGTTTTTGTGATTCATGAATGACCTAATAATTTCTGGTTCAGTACTTGGTTTAATGGTGATGAGTGGATCAGCATCAATATCTGGCATTGAAGCGGGGTTATGTAATGCAATTGATTTACTATTTGCTTTTTCAATGGATAAGGCTATTCCATTTGTTGCCCAGCCAATGTCTTTATGCACCCAAAATTTGAATGTATGTTCTCCTTTTTCAAGATTGATAGAACCTGAAACCAAATCACCACCAAGCCAGGTTCGTGTAGGTTTTATTACACTTTTGCCATCAATTTCAAGACTTCCATTTCCTGAGAAAGATGATGTAAATAAATATGTTTCAGACGAAGGAACGTTTAGTTTGCCATCAAATTCGATTAAAAATTTATCTTCTGCGGATGCAAGCCTAGAATCGATTGCTTTTGTCTTTCCCTCAGAAGTTGCTTTAATTTTCCTTGCTTCTTCTGGTGTTTCGACATTATTTTCAAAATATTTGTATGTAATACCTGAAGTGGTTACATTAAAATCTTCCAATAATGCATACTTAATGTTTTTAAATGCTACTACTCCGTGATCTCCTTGAAACATAATTGGAGCGAAAGATTTCTCATCTTCTGCAGCTGATGAACGTGTTGGTCCAGTTACAAAAATATTTTCATGTAGTATTGTACCGTTAAGTTTTACGAAGTTAAATTTCGCATTCATAATTTTTTTTCCCGTTGCATCAAATCGTGGTGCTTGAAAAGAAATTTCCATATGTTGCCAAAGTCCAGGTGCAAGAGTTGCATATTTTAATGGAGCATTACCTTCAAATCCTTTATCATCCTTCCATCTTTCATAAATGCCTCCCATATCACTTGAGGTTGGAACTTTAGAATTCCAACTATCAAGGATTTGCACTTCATATCTGGATTGGAAGTAGATTCCGGAGTTGGATCCTTCTGGGACCATAATGTCTAATTCTAGATAAATATCACCATGACTAACTTTTGTAAAGAGGTTATGGCCATCTTTGTTTTGAATCTCTTTTTTGAAGTTGTTGTATAGAATCCCTGTCCCTTTTGAGGAATTCAATGATTCACTTTCATATTTCCCCTGGATATCGCCAACTATTTCCCAATTTTCTGAAGGGGAATCGAATCCTTTAAGATTATCTAGGTTAATATCATTCAATTTTGATGCAAGTTTTTGTGCATTGATATTGCTTGTACATAAAATTGAAAAGAGGAAAATAGAAAAAAGTGTAGAGCGCATGCAGTTTATTTTAGTAGATGAATTTAGTTAAAAATACCCAATGAAAAGAGTATTAGTAAGTAGATAAGAAATACATCGTATTGGATGAAAGGATTATTTTTTCAACGTTTCAAGTTTCTTTTGAGCATCAAACATAAGATCTCTTAGTCTGGCGGCCTCCATGAAATCCAAGTCTTTTGCTGCTTTATCCATACTTCTTTTAAGTTTTGAAATATTTTTTTCCATTGATGGAATTGTAACATATTCTGCTTGTTCTTCCGCAGCAATTGTACTCATATTATCGTTGGCGATTGATTGCAATGCACTTCGTTCATCATATCCTTTTATTTCGAGGACTGCAGTTTGCTCAAATACTTGTTCTTTGCTTTTTATAACGGTGGTGGGTGTGATATTATGTTCAAGATTGTAGGCAATTTGTTTTTCTCTTCTTCTTACTGTTTCATCCATCGTTTTTTGCATACTCCCCGTTATTTTGTCTGCATAAAAAATAACATGACCATCACTATTTCTAGCAGCCCTACCTGCTGTTTGAGTAAGTGATCTTTCATTTCTTAAGAAGCCTTCTTTATCGGCATCCAAAATGGCTACTAAGGAAACTTCTGGTAAATCGAGCCCTTCTCTCAACAGATTTACTCCAACCAGTACATCTATTTCTCCTAACCTGAGTTGCCTTAAAATTTCTACTCTTTCGAGAGTATCTACTTCACTATGAATATATTTTGATTTGATATGAATGCGTTGAAGGTATTTATCCATTTCTTCTGCCATTCGTTTGGTTAGTGTTGTTACTAATACACGATCACCTTTCTTTACTGTTTTATCAATCTCGTCTAGTAAGTCATCTACTTGATTGATGCTTGGTCTAACTTCTATAGGGGGGTCAAGTAGTCCTGTAGGTCTAACTACTTGTTCAACGACAACACCTTCTGTTTTTTGAAGTTCGTATTCACCAGGAGTAGCGGAAACAAAAACGACTTGATTTAATAATTTTTCAAATTCTCCAAAATTGAGTGGTCTATTATCTAGAGCCGCTGGAAGTCGAAATCCGTAATCAACTAAAACTAATTTACGACTTCTATCACCGCCGTACATGCCACTTACCTGCGGTATAGTTTGGTGACTTTCATCAATTACACACAAAAAATCTTTTGGAAAATAGTCAAGTAAACAAAAGGGGCGAGTCCCTGGATTTCTTCGATCAAAAAATCTCGAATAATTTTCAATACCACTGCAATACCCTAATTCTTTAATCATTTCAATATCATACTGAACACGTTCGCTCAATCTTTGTGCTTCAATGTGTTTACCTGATGCTTTGAAATAAGTTACTTGTGCACTCATCTCATCTATAATTTCTGAAATCACTTGATTGATTATTTCTTTTGGAGCTAGATATAAGTTGGCTGGGAAGATGGCTGCATTATCTACAGATCCTATTCTTTTTCCTGATATTATTTCGAGGGTATCTATAGATTCTATTTCATCACCAAAGAAGGTAATTCTATAGCCAAAATCCATGTAAGGTAAATTGATGTCAACCGTATCGCCTTTTACCCGAAATGTACCACGTTTAAAATCTATTTGTGTTCTATTGTATTGAGAATTTACTAATGCATGCAAGAATCCTTGTCTACTTATAACTTGTCCTTTGTGAATTCTAACAATCCCGTTTTCAAATTCAGTTGGATTACCCATTCCATAGATGCAACTTACAGAAGCCACCACGATGATGTCTCTTCTTCCACTTAATAATTCAGAGGTAGCATGAAGTCTGAGTTTATCAAGTTCTTCATTGACTGCTAAGTCTTTTTCAATATACGTATTACTAACTGGCATGTATGCTTCAGGCTGATAGTAATCGTAGTATGATACAAAATAACCTACTGCATTTTCAGGAAAGAATTGTTTAAACTCACCGTATAGTTGAGCAACTAATGTTTTGTTATGGGTTATTACCAATGTTGGTTTTTGCACTTGTTGGATTACATTGGCTATCGTAAAGGTCTTTCCAGAGCCAGTAACACCTAATAAAGTTTGGTATTGTTCGCCATCTTGTATTCCTTCAACCAATTGTTTAATCGCATTTGGTTGATCACCTGAAGGCAAATAAGGGGAATGTAACGTAAAAGACATGATGTCAAATTTTCCGCTTCACGTAGTCTGAATAATCTGGAATGATACAGGTATATTCTTCATGCATTAGTGGTGAGGTTAAAAGAAAATCAGCTGTTGCTCTATCACATGCAAACGGAATATTCCAGGTTACAGCAACACGGAGTAGTGCTTTAATGTCTGGATCATGGGGTTGTGCTTCCATAGGGTCCCAAAAAAAGATAAGTGCATCAATATTTCCTTCAGCAATCATTGCCCCTATTTGTTGATCCCCTCCCAATGGTCCACTGAGTAATTTTTTTAATGGTCTATCTAGTGCATCTTCCAATAGTTTACCTGTGGTTCCAGTAGCAATGAGCTCATGTCTTGATAATGATTTCATGTTATATACTGCCCAATCAATTAAATCTTTCTTTTTATTGTCATGGGCTATAATAGCAATTCTTTTTCTTTCGGATAGAATTCTCTTATTAATCATAATGTGATGTTCTGTTGTGAAAATAAAACAAAAAAACCGCATCCAGCTTGAATGCGGAATGCGGCTCTAAACAAAGCACCAACTGCAAATTATGATGCCTGCATTTCTTTAATTTTTTCCCTGATTTTCCCTTCAATTTCATTGGCCATTTCTGGATTGTCCAACATTAATTGTTTAACGCCATCACGTCCTTGCCCAAGTTTATCAGTGCCATAACTATACCAGCTACCGCTTTTATTAATTATTCCAAGTTCAACTCCCATATCAATAATTTCCCCTGTTTTGGAAATTCCTTCTCCAAAAATGATATCAAATTCTGCAGAACGGAATGGAGGTGCTACTTTATTTTTTACCACTTTCACTTTTACTCTATTTCCAATAGCTTCGTCACCATCTTTAATTTGAGCTGCTCTACGAATATCCAATCGAACAGAAGCGTAGAATTTTAGTGCATTTCCGCCTGTTGTTGTTTCAGGGTTACCAAAAACAATACCAATTTTTTCCCTTAGCTGATTGATGAAAATACAAATCGTATTCGTCTTGCTGATGGTTGCTGTAAGTTTTCTCAACGCCTGACTCATTAACCTTGCATGAAGTCCCATTTTGCTATCACCCATTTCACCTTCAAGTTCACTTTTAGGAACCAAGGCAGCTACAGAATCAATGACAACAACGTCAAGGGCACCAGAAAGGATCAATCTGTCAGCAATTTCTAGTGCTTGTTCGCCATAATCTGGCTGTGATATAAGTAAATTGTCTACGTCAACTCCTAATTTCTTAGCGTATCCGCTATCAAAGGCATGTTCAGCATCAATTATTGCACACATTCCTCCTTTCTTCTGGGCTTCAGCAATTACATGAATGGCTATTGTTGTTTTACCAGAGCTTTCAGGACCATAAATCTCAATTACCCTTCCTTTAGGTAATCCTCCTATGCCTAAGGCTGAATCTAGGCCAATAGAACCGGTAGAGATCACTTCAATTTCTGCTTCTCCTTTCTCATTCATCATCATAACACTACCCTTACCATAATCTTTCTCAATCTTATCCAGTGTTAGTTTTAACGCTTTTAGTTTTTCACTGTTTGACATATAATTTATTTTAAGAATATAAAGATAGGGGCTAAAAAATCAATAAACTAATATTTTTAGTATTTTTTTCACTAAAATATTTAGTGTTTTTCACAAAAAACCCTGCTATTTAGACAAACAGCAGGGTTAGCATGAGAAAACAAAGACTTCCGGCAGCAACCGGGTACAAAAAATCACTATAAATTTAATAATTATATCTATTTAAGCGTGTTTCAATTCTACTTTTTTATATGAACGGTAACGTTTAATTATTATTCGATAGATGTTCATTCATAACAACTTTGTTACATTTATAAAATCATAAACATTTGGCTATCATGAAAAAATCTATTTCAATTCTGTTATTTGCTTTATCAATAATGTATTCAGCAGTGGCACAGCTTCCTACTTCTGTGTTATTGCCTAATGGTTGGTCACTAACTCCAGCTGGAAGAAGTTTTCCATTGGGTGATTTACCACTGAATATTGCTGTTTCCCATTCAGGGAAACGGATGGCGGTAACGAATAATGGTCAGAGTGTTCAATCTATTCAGCTCATTGATCCTAAAACCGAAAAAGTACTTTTTACAACAGTTATTCCTAAGTCATGGTATGGCTTAACGTTTTCAGATGATGAAAAATCGCTTTATGCGTCGGGCGGTAACGATAACTGTATTAATAGATATGCTATTGAGGCTAATAAGCTGGTCTTAGCTGAAAGTTTTTCACTTGGCAAAGCATGGCCTAATAAAATTGGACCAACAGGTATTGCTGTAGACAACAGGTCAAATAAGCTTTATGTGGTAACCAGTGAGGATAGTAGCTTATATGTAATGAGTTTGGTGACCAAGAAAGTTGTCTTTAAAAAGAAATTAGCTGCTGAAGGATATGCCTGTGTGCTTTCTCCAAAGCGTGATCAATTATATATATCCGTTTGGGGAGCAGATCATGTACTTCGTCTTAGTACAACTGATTATCAGGAAAATGCTAGGGTAGCGGTGGGTGATAATCCCAATGAGATTTGCATGACAAAGAAGGGAGACTATATCTATGTTGCGAATGCCAATGATAATTCCGTTTCTGTGATTAGAACCAGCGATATGAAAGTAATTGAAACATTGAATGCTGCATTATTTGCAGATGCACCAAGTGGTGCAACCACCAATGGAGTAGCGCTTTCATCAAATGAAGAGCGACTTTATGTTGCGAACGCTGATAATAATTCATTAGCTGTATTTGATGTTGAACATCCCGGACAAAGTAATTCACTTGGCTATATACCTGTGGGTTGGTATCCAACTAATGTTAAAGTCCTTGGAAAGAAAATATTTGTTGCCAATGGCAAGGGATTTAATTCTATGGCGAATCCGTTTGGCCCCAACCCCATTCAAAAAGAGCAGAAAGTGTCTTTTCAAAAAGCAGATGCAACTCAAATAAAGGAAGTTCAATATATAGGCGGACTATTTAAAGGAACCATGTCCATTGTTGATGAGCCTGGGGAAGAAATTATGCCTTTATATTCAAAAGCGGTTTATGATAATTCCCCCTATTCTAAAGACAAGGAAATCAACGCTGCAGGTGAACCTGGTAATCCTATTCCCATGAAAGTGGGTGACCAGTCCCCCATTAAATATGTTTTTTATATAGTTAAGGAGAATCGTACCTACGATCAAGTATTGGGTGATGTGAAATCAGGCAATGGAGATACTAGCCTTGTTTTGTTTGGTGAACACATTACGCCGAATCAACATGCTCTGGTAAACGAATTTGTCTTGCTTGATAATTTTTATGTTGATGGAGAGGTGAGTGCAGATGGGCATAATTGGACGTTCGGCGCTTATGCAACCGACTTCTTAGAAAAAAATTGGCCAACTAGTTATGGTGGTAGAGGTGGTGAATACAATGCCGAAGGAACAAGAGCCATTGCAAATAACAAAGGTGATTTCATTTGGGGCCAATGCAAACGAAATGGCATAAGCTATAGAACTTATGGAGAGTTTGCCGATAATTACAAAGCCAATATCCCAGTGCTTCAAGGGCATTTTTGTCCTTATTTCACGAGTTGGGACCAAAAAGTTCGGGATACCACTAGGGTTAATCAGTGGAAACGTGAATTTGATTCCTTACTAGCTCATGACGCGGTGCCAAGATTGAATACGATGCGTCTTATTAATGATCATACCGAAGGGTTGAGTATAGGTAGGCCCACGCCTTTTGCTCATGTTGCCGACAACGATTTGTCGGTAGGCATGATGGTTGAATACCTTTCAAAATCACCCATTTGGAAAGAGACTGCCATATTTATTGTTGAAGATGATGCACAAGATGGTCCTGATCATATAGATGCACACCGTACAACGGCCTATGTTGCAGGTGGATTTGTAAAACGTAAATATGTTGACCATACAGCTTATAGCACTTCATCAATGTTAAGGACCATCGAATTGATCTTAGGTTTACCACCAATGTCTCAATTTGATGCAGCCGCCACACCGATGTGGAGAAGCTTTAGTAAGACTCCTAACTTAACCCCCTTTAGGGCTTTGCCTTCCAATATTGATCTGAATGAGAAAAATACCAAGATGACTGCTTCAGCTAAGAAGAGTATGGCCTTCGATTTTTCAAAAGAGGATCGTGTTAATGATTATGAATTCAGTGAGGTGATCTGGAAAGCGGTTAAAGGTGAAAATAGTGTTATGCCAGCTCCTAGAAGAAGTGCATTTGTTCATGTTACAGACCGAGAGGATGACGAAAAGTAAGCTTAAAGTGGTTAATTTTATAAATTCTAAAAGTCGAAATTTAATTTTTAAAGATTATATTTGTTAACCGATTATTTTATTAAAAACATTATGATGAAAAGTAAATTTTATCTCCTGCCTTTGCTTATGGCTTTCACATTATTCTCTTGTGTAAGTTCAAAAAAATTCCAAGCGTTGAATGATAAGTACAACGGCTTGAATAGTACACTTGTTGGTGCTCAGCAAGAATTAGCTGCGTGTAAAACTGACAAGACTGATTTAGAGCGTAATAAAGCTATTGCATTAGCACAACTAGAGTCACAACTTGCTGCAATGAAAGAGCAGGTTGAGTTTTTGAAGAAAAACAACAATTCTGCCTTGAAGCAACTTGAAGATCTTTCTGTGATCTCTTCTTCTCAAGCAGAAAGCATTAAGAAGTCACTTGACAACATAGGTTCTAAAGATTCATATATTCAAGCAATTCAATCAGCAGCAGCTCGTAAGGATTCGCTTAATATGGCTTTGGTAATGAACCTTAAAGGTGCAATTGGAAACTTAAGCGATAACGATATCAATATCAAAGTTGATAAAGGAGTTGTTTATGTAGACATTTCTGATAAATTATTATTTAGAACTGGTAGCTGGGATGTAAACGAAAAAGCGAAATCAGTTCTTGGAAAAGTTGCATTGGTTTTGAAAAATCAACCTGATATTGAATTTATGGTTGAAGGGCATACAGATAATGTAGTCTTGGCTGGTAATGGCGAAGTTGCAGACAACTGGGATCTCAGTGTGAAGCGCGCAACTACAATTGTTCGTTTGTTGCAAAAACAATATGGCATCAATCCAGTGCAAATGACTGCAGCAGGTCGTTCTGAGTATCGCCCTATCGCTGATAACTCAACTGCTGAAGGTCGCTCTGCTAACAGAAGAACTCGTATTGTAATCCTTCCTCAATTGGATCAATTCTTCAAGTTACTTGAGAAGAAATAATATTCCGTAAGGAATTTATATAATTAAGAAGGCCTCCAATTTGGAGGCCTTCTTAATTTATGTTGTTGACTAACTTAATTTATAATTTTTACTGCCTGCCTTGCAAGTAGTTTCCAATCCCCTTTTTCTTTTTCAAAAACCATTAGTACATTTAAATGCACTTCATTTTCTTTACCATTATCGATTACGTTTGCATCTAATCGATGTCTTATAATTGCCGTGTGTTTTGTATGATACATTATTTGATTGGTAGTATTGACGGTAAGAAATTTTGAAACACCTGTAGCTAGTTTTTCGATAAATTCCTGTTGGTTCTCAATACGGCCATTCGAATGACCATAACTTAATTTTTCATGGGTAATTTTCTGTAGAGATTCTCTGTCTCCACTTTTTAATGCTGTCAGGAAGTAATTAACAGCTGCTTCAATTTTTTCGCTCTCTTGAGTTTGTCCATGAATACTTGTTATTGAAAAGAGAAGCGCAAAGAGCATGATTTTTTTCATAATCTTAATATTGGGGTTTAAAAAAAAGTGTTTCTAATTCGCAAGTCATTTTGCTTTGACTATATTTTGTCGTCAATTTTTACAGTTTGAAAATTAGACAATCTATCTGATACTTCATCTGATGGATTTCCTCAATCCTTTATCTTAATGTTACACACAAAAAAGGGGCTGTCGATTAGACAGCCCCTTTTGTTAGTTTTTAGGTATTGTGATTATGGAACTAATGTTATAGTTTCCAATTTGTTTTCATGCCCTTTTGAAATAGTTATATCAACTGTTTGTGAGGTATATCCCGCAGCAGCATACGTTACAGAGTAAGTACCTTCTGGTAATCCACGTATTTTGAATTCTCCATTTGGTGCAGGAACTGCAATCGCAGTAAATCCATTTCCATCATTGAATGTTACTGAAGGAACAATTCCCTCTGGTAATACTTTACCTGTTACTGTCCCAAAATTTCTGTCGCAGAAAGGACGAAGTCTTGGCAATAGGTAATACGCACCATTTTCTTCTATGATTGATCTAGAGATATCAAAATCAACCCATACTTTTTGATCATTTCCTACTCCACGTTCTCTGTGCTCATTATGTAGCTTTATGTATAAGAAATTATTGGTTTCATTTCTAAGTGTTAATGGATATGATTGACCATCTTTAACAACACTATTATCTGTTCCAAGGGTAATTCTAATCTTTCTTACTGTTCCTGCTGGGATATTACCTGAAGCTAGGTTTGTATCAATACCATTACGTAGTGATAATACATTTATTTTTCCTGCGGTGAAGTTGAGGTCAACCCACTCACCAAAATCATCCTTTCTTTTTAAATGATCGTCTCTATCATCATCATGATCACCAAATTGATCATCCCTTCCATGGGTAGAATCATTATCAATCTTAACTTCTACTTTTTGAATGTCGATTAAAACACTGTCAAAATCACCAGGGGCATCTGTTAGGTATACGCTTAATGAATTTTTAGCAGCAGTTGCGCTTTCGTTCTTTTGACAAGAGCTGAATAATAAAGAAAAAATGAGGGCTACAGAAGCAATTGGCCAGAAAAGATTTTTTAGTTTCATAACTGTTTTTTAGTTTTTAAGAATATAGGGCAAATGTTGCCGGACAGTACATAGACCTCATTGAACGTATAGGGTTTAATGAACATTTCATTTAAACATTATTTTAACAAAATAGTAGTGAGATGTACGTGGTTAGATGAAAGTATAACTGTTTTATAGGTAGCAATTTTTAGAAGGAATTTAATTTAAAAGCTTAGTTATCACCGGTTTCTGTGATTCTCTATCTAATCTCTTATTCTCATTTTGTCCGAACTAATAATTAAATTGCAGTCATGTCGGATTACCTTAATGAGCTTAACCCCCAGCAAAGGGAAGCAGTGATACATGTTAAAGGCCCCCTTATGATAATTGCAGGTGCCGGGAGTGGTAAAACCAAGGTGTTAACTACGCGCATTGCTCATTTAATGGCTTCAGGGGTAGATTCGTTTCGCATTTTAGCCTTAACCTTCACCAACAAAGCGGCAAAGGAAATGAAGGAGCGGGTAGAAAAAATCCTTGGGAACAATGAATCACGAAATTTATACATTGGCACTTTTCACTCTGTTTTTGCCCGAATCCTAAGGGCGGAGGCCAGCAAATTCGGTTATCCTACATCATTCACTATATATGACACCGACGATGCCAAAAGTGTCTTGAAAACAGTGATTAATGAACTTCATCTTGACGATAAAATATATAAGCCTTCAACGGTATATGGCCGTATTTCATCAGCTAAAAATGCCTTAGTTACAGCAGAAGATTATGCAAATGATTATTCACTGCAACAAGAAGATGCTCGGGCAAATAGACCAGCGATATCACAAATCTATACAGCGTACTCAAAAAGATGTTTCAAAAATGGTGCGATGGATTTCGATGATCTCCTCCTCCAATTTTATTTAATCTTGAAGAATCATCCAGACGCTCTACATAAGTATCAACATAAGTTTAATTACATTATGATAGATGAGTATCAGGATACAAATCCTGCTCAGTATGAAATCATAAAATTACTTGGTGCTGCTCATGAGAACATATGTGTTGTTGGTGATGATGCGCAATCGATTTACGGTTTCCGTGGTGCCACCATCGAAAATATACTATTGTTTAGAAAAGATTATGATGATGTAAAGTTGATAAAACTTGAACAGAACTACAGAAGCACAAAACAAATCTTACAAGTCGCCAATGAAGTGATTGGGAATAATAAAGGACAGATTGAGAAGCAACTATGGACTGAAAATGGCGAGGGGGAAAAGATTAAGCTAGTACGAACCATGACAGATAACGATGAAGGAAAGTTCATCGCTGATTCTATTCAGGAACAAAAATTAAGGAACCACTACTTTAATAAAGAGTTCGCTATTTTATATAGGACAAATGCTCAAAGTCGTGCATTTGAAGAGGCTTTGCGAAGAATGAATTTGCCCTATACCATTTTCGGCGGTATCAGTTTCTATCAACGAAAAGAGATCAAAGATTATATCGCTTATCTAAGAATTATTGTCAATCCTCAAGATGAAGAAGCACTTAAGCGCATTATCAATTATCCCATTAGAGGCATTGGCAAAACATCCTTAGATAAATTGATTCTGGTTGCAAATGAACAAAATATTAGCCTTTGGGAAGTATTAACCAAAGCATCTTCCTTTGGTTTCAGAGCAGGAACCTTAGAAGCCATTGAGCTATTCGTTACCATGATTAAAAGTTTCACCAGCATGTTGAAAAACAACAATGCATATGACGTGGCTTTTCATGTGGGGAAACAAACTGGATTAGTAAAGGAATTATTCAATGATAAAAGTACAGAAGGTGTTCAGCGTTATGAAAACGTTCAAGAATTATTGAATTCAATCAAAGAGTGGGTGGATGATAAACAAAATCGTGCTCAGATTGATGAAGATGGGGTTGTTATGCAGGAGGATCAGGCTAGCTTCGACGCAGACAATATTCAACAACAAAATGAAATAGATTTTTCAGAAAATTCTCTTCAAGAAGCCATACCGAATCGTCCACTACGAGAGGATGTTCTGTTGTCGGCTTATTTGCAACAGATTTCATTATTAACTGACTCTGATCAAAAAGATGAATCTGCTGATACGATTAAAATGATGACTATTCATGCTGCAAAGGGGTTGGAATTTTCTTGCGTATTTGCAGTTGGTCTTGAAGAAATGTTATTCCCCAATGCGATGAGTATTAACTCTCGTGAAGAGCTTGAAGAGGAAAGACGTTTGTTTTATGTAGTGATTACGCGAGCAAAGCAACGACTTTGGATAACGTATGCCAATACTAGGTATAAATTTGGACAGGTTGTTCAAAACGAACCAAGTCGGTTCATTAATGAATTGCCAGAGGAAGCAATTGATAAGTCATTTGCTGGTGGCGGATTTAGGAATCAGACCGGTCCATCTGCATCAGATCGAATGAGGGGATGGGGTGGACAAGGGGCTGCATCAACTGGCCAGAAGACATATTATACTGAAACAAAAAAGCAACCTGAGAAACCTGGATATTTGCCTATTAATCCATCTCCAAATAAACCTATTGTTCATCAACCTTCAGCAGATTTTGTACCAAGTGACACGACAGATTTAAAAGCAGGGCAACGTGTAGAGCACCAAAAATTTGGGTTTGGTGAAGTGCTTAAAATGGAAGGAGCTTCTCATAATCCCATTGCTACCATTAAATTTGAGTTGAATGGCGAGAAGAAAATTATGTTGAACTATGCTAAGTTGAGGATAATATCATGAGGTAATAGGCAATAGGGAAGAGGCAATAGTGAATATAGAAAAGGGGGCAGAGGCACATAGGAAGACAATAGGGAATAGGCAAGAGGCAATAGTAAAACAGCGTTAAGCGTCCAGCGTAAAGCGAGAAAAAGGGGTAGAGGCACATAGGAAGGCAATAGGGAATAGGCAAGAGGCAAGAGTAAAACAGCGTCAAGCGTCCAGCGAAAAAAAGGGGTAGAGGCACAGAGGAAGGCAAGAGGGAATAGGCAATAGGCAAGAGTAAAACAGCGTTAAGCGCTAAGCGTCCAGCTTAAAACGATAAATCGGTTATTATGAAATATATCTTACTACTACTTAGTTTTTTCTTGTTGAATGTTGGTCAGTCGCAAATAATTTCTGAGCGCGATCAAGCAAAAGTTGAAGATGAAATTCTACAAGATCGAATGAATATATTGTTGCCAACATTAATGGAACGGACAGGAATTGATATGTGGGTGATCATTGCAAGAGAATACAATGAAGATCCGGTATTAAAAACAATGTTACCTGCTACATGGCTTTCTGCCAGACGCACTACTATGCTTGTATTTTATTATGATCAGAAGAAAAAGGAGATTGAAAAGTTTGCTATAGCACGTTATAATGTGGGGGATGCTGTTAAGGCTGCATGGGATATGAAAAAATTTCCTGACCAATGGGATGCATTGGTGGACATCATTAAAACAAAGAACCCCAGAAAAATTGGCATAAATACTTCAGTGAATTTTGCTCATGCCGACGGGCTAGCACACACTCATTATTTAATGTTGATGTCTAAACTTTCTAAAGAGCTTCAGGCTAAAGTGGTTTCAGCTGAACCACTTGCCGTAGGGTGGCTTGAAACTAGAACTGAGCGAGAAATGCAACTCTATACTCAACTAGTTCGTATTTCTCATGATATCATTAAGGAGGGATTTTCAGAGAAAGTAATTACTCCTGGCATAACTAGTAGCGAAGATTTGGTGTGGTGGTTTAGGCAAAAAGTGACTGCTTTAGGATTGACAACATGGTTTCATCCTTCAATAGATATTCAACGAAGCGATTCCTTGAGTTTTGATCATCTTAGAAGTTTTTCAGAACGGCCGGATAATGAAATTATTTTACCTGGAGATCTTATTCATGTAGACTTTGGTATCACCTATTTAAGATTGAACACTGATGTTCAGCAACACGCATATATACTTAAGCCAGGGGAGACTGATGCTCCTGAATCGATTAAGAAGGCATTCAAACAAACTAATCGATTGCAAGATATCTTAACAACACATTTCGAAACGGGCAGAACAGGTAATCAGATTTTAATATCATCCCTGAAACAGGCACAATCGGAAGGGATTACTGCCAGTATCTATACCCATCCTCTCGGATTTCATGGACATGCTGCAGGACCCACAATTGGGCTGTGGGATCAGCAAGGAGGTGTTTCTGGGAGTGGTGACTATCCATTATTTCCCAATACAGCCTATTCAATAGAATTAAATGCAGCCACAGATATCCCTGAATGGAAGAAGTCTATTCGAATTATGTTGGAAGAGGATGGATTTTTTGATGGGAATGGATTTAGGTTTATTCAGGGTAGGCAGACAGCCCTCTACTTAATTGGTAACTAGGCGAATAGTTTTTAACTAACTGATGCACAACATATTGAATATATGTTGTGCTTTTTTTTGCCCTTTTGAGAGTACTTTAAAAAAAATACTACCTTGTTATGCATAGTATTATAATTTTCCCTATTTTTGTTTAGTAATTAGATCAAGAGGCTTTAAAAATAAGATTATGAATATAGAAAATACACAAAGTCAGATGCGAAAAGGGGTTTTGGAGTTTTGTATTCTTTCGATTATCAAAAGAGGTGAGGCTTATCCGAGTGATATTATAGAAGAGATGAAAAGAGCAAGTCTTCACATTTTTGAAGGGACATTATACCCCCTGCTTACTCGGTTAAAAAATGCAGATCTCCTTTCATACCGTTGGGTGGAGAGTTCGGGAGGTCCGCCACGAAAATATTTTTCATTAACAGAAAAGGGGGATGATTTTTATAGAGAATTAGAAAGTACATGGAAGGAAATGAGTGAGGCAGTGGGCAGGGTAATTCAACCAGAAACACCGGAAGAAATTATCGAACCTGAAGAACTGAATACTAAAAGTGAAGAATAGTTCTTTTTAACATTAAAGTATACTTTTTAATATAACAGTCAATTCCTAGCCACTAATTTAAGTTGGCATTAAAAATCGCTCACACCAAACAAAAGATAACATGAAAAAAGTAATAAATATAAATTTTCAAGGTCGTATCATTCTAATTGAGGAAGATGCCTATGAACAATTGAAAAATTATGTTGAAAGTCTTCGTCAATATTTTGTAAACGAGGAAGGCAAAGAAGAAATCATCAATGATATAGAAAATCGCATTGCAGAATTATTTACTGAAAAATTAAAATCGGGTCCATCCAATTTTATAACCGAAGAAGCGGTTGCAGGAATCATTTCAAGCATTGGACGTCCGGAGGAATTCGATACAGATAACGTTGAAGTTGGATCAACTTCATCTAGTAGAGAAAATTCAACGTATTCATCTACCCCTGTAGAACCTCGTGGATCGCTTTTTAGAAATGAAAATGATAAAATGCTAGGGGGAGTTTGTAGTGGGATTGGTGCATATTTACGTATTGATACAACTATTATAAGAATCTTATTTGCGTTGTTTACATTAGGCGCTTTCGGAACAGGCCTTGTATTGTATATTATTTTATGGGCGATACTTCCATCTAAAATTCAGGAAAATAAATTTACGAGAAGATTATATAGAGATGCAGATCAGAAAGTGTTAGGTGGTGTGTGTAGTGGGATATCCAAGTATTTTAATATAGCAGTCTGGATTCCTCGATTGATTTTTGCACTTCCAATTATATTGAGCATATTTAGAAATTCATTGGACTTTCATTTCTTCTTTTTCCCTGTTATTTTTACTTTTTCTGGGACATTATTTTTTACGTATCTCATATTATGGGCTGTAATACCTAAGGCTATTACAACTTCTGAGAAAATGGAGATGCAGGGTCAAAAGGTAGATTTGGAATCTATAAAAAATAAAGTGAAGGATGAGCTAGATGGAGTAAAGAAAAATTTTGCTGAGAATTCTGAAAAATGGAAGCAGGATATAACAGAGAAGGCCTCAAATATAAAAGACGAAGCAAAAGAAAGTGCAAAGCGATTTGCAGGTGAGGCTGGTCCTGCATTAAGAAAAAATTCAAATCGATTTGGGCATTTTATTTTCACATTGATTAAAGTATTTTTCTTTTTTATACTTAGCATCGTGGCATTTGCATTGGTAATGGCTGTGATTGGATTGATAACTGCAGGAACAGCACTGATGCCTTTGAAAAATTTTATTGCCGAAACAAAGTGGGTTCAAATTTATGCGTGGGGGACATTAATTCTATTCTTTATTGTTCCTGTGGTTGCATTAGTCCAATGGCTTATCAAAAAAATAGCTGGCATAAAGCAAAAACATCATTACATAGCATACATACTTGGAATACTTTGGGTAGCAGGGTGGGTTTCAGCTGTATTACTTGTTGCTACGATATCAAAAGAGTTTAAGCGTTCAGGTCAGGTTAGCAATGAGGTAGCGATTATACAACCTTCTAACGGCAGAATGAAAGTTGAATTTAAGGATGTCGAAGGGAAGTACTATCCACTTAATTTAAATTTTGGAGATAATGATGATGATTTAAAAAATAGTTTGAGGTTATCAGCTAGTGAGGATAGTTTGTTGTTGGGCAATATAAAAATACAAGTTGAGAAAAGCAGTGATGACAAATTTCATGTAACAACGATAAGAAGAGCTCGTTCATCCACCCCTCTTCTGGCAGAGCAAATTGCAGAATCTATCCCTTTCCAACTTAGTCAAGCTGATAGCATTATTACATTACCTATTGCTTTTCCCATTACTTCTAATACAAAATTTAGAAATCAGCAAGTAAGGGTTCAAATAGAGGTGCCTGTTGGGAAAGAGATCTTTATAAATGATCGTGCAGATAATCTACAATACTATTCAGTAACTACAAATGGCAATGGGTTAACCATTGATTGGGATAATGATAATGGAGATAATTATTTTTGGAGGTCTGGTGTATGGTATATTATGACAGAGCATGGTCTTGAAAAAAAATATAAAGATGCTGAAGAGACTCTAAATGGCGTAATTGAAAAAGTTGAAAAGGAGTTTAAAAAAGGGGCTATTGATTCTATTAATATGAAGGTTAAAGAAGGCGATACTACTATTAATATTAGTATAAATTCTCATGCTAAAATAGACCAGGAGCAATCAAGTGAAGATGTTGAAGATGAAGAGCCACAAAGCTGGAAGGGTAGAAAGATTCTTTTTTCGGCGATGGATTTATTGAGGATAAGAAAGTAGTTCAGTTTATTAGCTTAGCATAGACAGTAGGTGGATATAATTGTGTTAAACATTATTGTATCTTATCAATGAGGCTTGTTATTTTTGTCCAAATACTGTTTATGAAAAAGTCAATTCTTCTTATTTCATTCTTGTGTTCAGTCACACTAATTCTTGCTCAACAAGGTCCTCATCTCATCTCACCTAATGATGTGTATTCATTAAAGCAGGTCCAGAACCCTATGGTTTCTCCTGATGGGAAGTGGATTCTTTATGGAGTGTCAAAAGCTGATTCTATCAAGGATGCTTTTTCTAGCACTCTTTTTATGGTAAGTTGGGATGGGTTAGAAACAGTTTCCCTAACTGAACAAACGAAAAATCCTTCAAGCTATGCCTGGAGCCCTGATGGTAAGTATATCTCTTTCATGGCTTCCTCTGTTAAAGAAGCAAAGGAAGATTATGGCAATCAACTGTTTTTAATGGATAGAAGAGGTGGTGAGCCTGTTCAGTTAACAGATATACATGGGGAGATCCAGTCGTACAGTTGGAAGAAAGACGGAAAACAAATTGTATTT
This sequence comes from Chitinophagaceae bacterium, assembly GCA_947451935.1. GTDB lineage: Bacteria > Bacteroidota > Bacteroidia > Chitinophagales > Chitinophagaceae > Pollutibacter. Next base: position 15,212 of record CANGBH010000006.1, on the reverse strand, counting down.
GTAGTTAAGGATCCAAACACTGCCGATACTGCTAAATCGAAAGTTAGAAAACCATATGCAATTGATAGGTATCATTTCAAGCAAGATTATGAAGGGTATTTAGATAATAGGAAATCACATTTGTATCTTTTCGACCTCGTTACAAAGAAGCTTGATACCTTGACAAGAGGAGCCCATGATGAAATGTCTGCTTCGTTCAGTCATGATGGAAATGCTATTGCATACGTTAGCAACATTACAGAGAATCCGGATCGTAATTCAAACACAGATATTTTTGTATTGGACTTAAAAAATAACCGAAGTGTAAAGCAAATCACTCTCAATAAAGGAGGAGATTTTTCTCCTAAGTTTAGTCCTGATGACGAGTCTATTGCTTTTTTCAAATCAATTTCTGGAGATGCATACAATGCCTATGATCAACCACAACTTTGTGTTGCCAATTTGCACACAGGTGATATTCAAATTATATCTTCTTCATTAGATCGTCCGATTACAACATTTACCTGGGCAGTGGATAATAAGCATATTTATGCGTTGGTTGAAGACGATCGTAAGCAAAATATATATTCGTTTGATGTTCAGGCTAAAACAAATTCCTTGGTTACAAATGCGGAAGCAGTGTATAGTGGACTAAGTGCAAATGATCGTGGACAGATGGTTACATTGTATAGTGATCCTCATACGCCTAATGAGATTTATGCGCTTGATGGGGAGACACCAAGAAAAGTAACCAAAGTACATGATGAATTTTTATCTGGCTTGAAAAGCATATATGTAAAAGGTTTCAAATCAATATCTTCTGATAAAACAATCGTATCAGGGATTTTATATCTTCCTGACTCCGCTGCGAAAAATATGCCACTTGTTTTATTTATACATGGTGGTCCAGTTGCTCAGGATGATTACTCGTTTGATGAATCCCGTCAAATCCTAGCTGGAGCTGGTTTTGCTGTTGCGGCCGTAAATTATAGAGGTAGTTCAGGTAGAGGGTTTGCCTATACGAAATCCATTTATTCAGATTGGGGAAATAAAGAAGTGAAAGACATAATAGGCGCAGCAAATTATTTGATTAAAGAAGGCATAGCTGATTCATCGAAATTAGCCATTGCAGGATGGAGTTATGGCGGAATCCTAACTGATTATACTATTGCAACTGATAAGCGCTTTAAGGCTGCCGTAAGTGGAGCAGGTAGTGCTTTTCAATTTGCTATGTATGGATCAGATCAGTATGTATTGCAATATGATGAAGAATTAGGTGCTCCTTGGAAAAATGTAAAAAAGTGGATGGATTTATCCTATCCATTTTTTAAGGTTGAGCAGATCAAAACCCCTACTTTATTCATGGCAAGCCAAAACGACTTTAATGTGCCGGTTATAGGAGCAGAGCAAATGTATCAAGCGTTCAAGCACTCAGGCATTCCAACTGAACTGGTCATCTATCCGGGACAAAACCATGGCTTATCTATTCCAAGCTACCTTGTTTATCGATTCCAACGACATATTGACTGGTTTGAAAAATATTTAAAATAGACAGAACCTTTTTGGAAGTTTTATGTTAAAAAAAATATAACTGAAAACTTAACATAAAATTTCCAAAAATCATGCTTAAAAAATTATGTGGAACTATTCTACCCTTATTACTATTTGTAAGTATGGGGGTTGGACAAACTAAATCAGTTTCCGGAAAGGTTACTGATGAAAATGGAGCACCAATTGTTGGAGCAACTATCGTTGTAAAAGGGGCAAAAACAGGTGTTAACTCTGATGCTCAGGGTACATTTACCATTTCGGTAGCTGGGAATAAATTCCTTGAAGTAACTGCAGTTGGTTTTGAGTCCAAACAAATATCAAGTAATTCTTCATCTTTCTCGATTGTACTCAAAGCTGATGTAAAAGCGCTATCAGAAGTCCTCGTAACTGGATTTGGAGGTTCTCAAATAAAAAGAGATGTAACAGGAAATATTGCCCGTGTTAAGGGGAAAGATATTGAGTATATGCCAACCCCTAGTCTTGATGCAGCATTGCAAGGAAAGGCAGCCGGGGTGTATGTAAATAGTCAGTCTGGCAAACTTGGTCAGGCTGTAACGGTTAGAATTCGCGGTAATTCATCCATCAGTGCCAGTAGCCAACCACTTTATGTATTGGATGGTGTTCCAATCACTACAAATAGTCAAAGTAATTACGGTGGAGCTATGAATCCACTTTCTGATATAAATCCAAATGATATTGAGTCAATGGAAGTATTGAAAGATGCTTCTGCCGGGGCTATCTATGGATCTCGTGCAGCGAATGGGGTTATTCTAATTACTACTAAACGTGGTAAGGCTGGCAAAACAAGTGTTACATTCAATATGCAGTCAGGTTATTCAGAAGCTACAAAAAGGCTGCATATGTTGAATTCACAAGAATATGGCGAGCTTGTATTAGAGGCTGCTGGTAATTCAGATGCTATTGAAGGCATTCCAGTTGATGAACCATACAGCTATACCACGTATGCAAAAGAAGGAATTTTAGGATACTATAGTTATGGTCAATGGGCTAATAATCCGACAAAGACATACAATTGGCAAGACAAGGTTTTTCAAAAGGGGCCATATAAGCAAGCTGATCTCCAAATTCGAGGAGGTAATGAGAACACTAAATTTTATTCTTCATTTCAACACCTTGATCAAACAGGAACAATCATTGGCAATAATTTAATACGATCTACTGGCCGTTTAAATGTTGATCAAAAGGCTAACGATTGGTTAGATCTTGGGGTTTCATTAAGTCTTTCTAGAACATTTACTGTAAGACTTCCTGATGATAATGCATTTTCGAATCCATTGCAAGCTGTTGCCTTGAGTCCGTTCACTCCATTCTTAGATCCTAACACTGGTTTGGATGCAGGTGCACCTCCGGGAGATGTAGGAATACCAGTTTATTATAATCCTGTACTCACTGTTAAATATGGTAAGTTCACACAAGATGTTTATCGTACACTGGGGAACAGTTATTTGAGAGCAAAGATTTTACCGGGGTTGACATTCCAAACCGAGTATGGAATTGATTATTTGAGTCAAAATGAAGAATCGTACTTCCAATCTCAAACAGTGAGAAACCAATCTACTGCAGTAAGAGGTGTTGGATCAAATAACGGAGCATTCATTACAAATTATAACACCAATAGTTATTTCAATTACGCTAAGCTTTTTGGTAAGCATAATGTTACTGCTACGATGGGTATGCAGTATCAACAATCTCAAGCAAAGTATAATTACATTGAAGGAACTGATTTCCCTTCTGATTCATATCAGAAGATTGCAAGTGCTGCAACGAAATCTGCAGGAAGTTCTTCACAAACTGATTTTAGATTCTTATCCTATTTTTTACGATCAAATTATACATTTAATAAGAAATATATATTTTCTGCAAGTGGTCGTATTGATGAGTCTTCTCGTTTTGGTAAAAATTCAAGAGCTGGATTTTTCCCTGCCGTATCAGGAGGTTGGATATTGAGCAACGAAAACTTCTTAGAAAAAAATCGCTACATCAGCTTTCTTAAATTAAGGGGTAGTTATGGTATTGTTGGTAATGCTGAGATTGGAAATTTCCCACAGCTTGATTTATTTTCAGGAGATGCAGGCTATGCTGGTGTGGGTGGACAAAGACCGTCTCAGTTAGGGAATGATGATTTGCATTGGGAAACTACTGCGCAAATGGACTTTGGATTTGACTTTGGGTTATTAAATAATAGAATAACTGGAGAAATTGATTACTACAACAAAAAAACCAATGGACTATTGCTTAATGTAAATATTCCTGCTACAACAGGTTTCAATTCACAAGTTAGAAATGTGGGTAACCTTGAAAATAAAGGGTTTGAACTTGTTTTAAATTCTCAAAACCTTGTTGGTGCATTTAAGTGGTCAACCAATATGAACATTGCACTTAATAAGGGTAAAGTAACAAATATTCAAGGTCAAATTATTGAAGGTGGTGTTGACAAGATGAATAGGGTTGTAGAAGGATATCCAGTTGGAGTTTTTTATACTGTTGAATTTGCTGGGGTAGATCCACAAAATGGCGATGCTCAGTTTTATACCAATACAAAAAAACCGGATGGATCTCTTGAAAAAACAAAAACTAGCAACTACAGTGAAGCATCACGTATAGTTTCTGGTGATCCAAACCCTGACTATGTTTTTGGGTTCACTAATAATTTTTCATACAAAGGATTCGATCTATCTGTTTTCTTTAATGGAGTATTAGGTAATCAAGTGAATATTTATGGTATGGGTCGATATTCTTCTGCGAGTATGCGCTATGAAGACAACCAAACATATGATCAGTTGAATAGATGGAGAAAACCTGGGGATATTACAAATATTCCTCAAGTAAGATTGTATTATACAAACGGAGCACAAAATAGCAGCCGATACATTGTCAATGGTTCATATATCAGGTTGAGAACAGTTTCACTTGGTTATACTATAAATCCAAAATTGCTAACCCGTTTGAAAATAGAAAAAATGAGGGTTTATGCTTCAGCACAAAATTTATTAACCTTTACAAAATATCCATATTGGGATCCAGAAGTGAACTCAGATGGGTTTGATTCGAACATTTCAAAAGGAAATGATTTTTATACCCCACCTCAACCTCGTACTATTTTGTTTGGTGTAAACTTAAGTTTCTAAAACAATCAAAGACTATAACATGAAAATATATAAATCTATATCAAATCATATCCTTCCCTTGTTCATTGCTGCAATTGGTTTTGCTAGCTGTGAAAAGCAATTGGATATTTTCCCTACACAAAGTATTGCAGCTGAAAAAGCGATGACAGATGAAAATGCTGTGTCCTCAACGTTGATTGGTTGTTATGATGGTATTCAAACTAGCTCTTTATATGGAGGTGATATCATGGTGTTGAATGAAATTATTGGTAATTCGACTAACATTAGGTTCACAGGTACTTTTGCTGGTTTAGATCAAGCATATAGAGGTGAGATGACATCAAATAACTCTTTTGCAGAAGCTACTTGGGGCAGTGCATACAATACCATCAATAGATGTAACCATGTACTTGCAAACTTAGAGAAGGTCACTTCTTCTCCTGAGAATAAAAGTAGGGTTGAAGGGGAAGCATTGTTTTTGAGGGCTTCTATCTATTTTGAATTGGTTAGGCTATATGCAAAAGCAATTGGTGATGGGGATGCAAATTCTAATCCTGGCGTACCACTTGTTCTTAAGCCAACATCAAATCCAATTACAGAAGCGGATTACCCAAGTAGGAGTTCTGTTAAGCAAGTATATGATCAAGTAGTTGCTGATTTGTCTAGAGCAGAACAGTTATTGCCTGAATCAAATTCTAGGTATGCAACTAAATGGGCTGCTGCAGCACAATCCGCAAAAGTATATTTGACTTTAGGTATGTATGCTGATGCAAGAGATGCAGCTGATAGAGTAATTGAAGGTAGTGGTATTGAACTTAACCAATCATTTGAGAATCTTTGGTTTACTTATATATATGGAGGAGGCCAGACACCTGCTGAGTATATTTTTTCAATCAAGGTTACGACACAGGATGGAACAAATTCATTGAATACGTATTTTGGTAGAACTATCAGTGATATACCTGGAACTGCAGGTAGAAGTGATTGCAAAGTGAAAGATGCCCATATGGATATATATGAGGTTGGTGATTTACGTTCTACCTTCTTTGTAGAAAGTGGTGGCGCTAGGTATACTAAAAAGCACTTAGATCAATATGGTGATGTACCCGTTATTCGATTAGCAGAGCTTTACCTAATTCGTGCAGAAGCAAATATTAGAGAATCATCTATGGTTGGGGCAGATCCAGTAGATGATATAAATGCGATTAGAGCAAGAGCCGGACTAGCACCACTTGCTGAAGTTACATTGGATGATGTATTGCATGAAAAAATGGTTGAGTTGGCTTTTGAAGGAAATTACTTGCCTGAAGCGAAGAGGCTTCAAAGAACTGTAGGGGTTACTCCATGGAATTCTCCTACGTTGATATTGCCAATTCCACAACGTGAAATGGATGTAAATAAGAATCTTACACAAAATCAAGGCTACTAGATTAGTTTAATGTTAGCAAAGCCCCACTCGTTAAAATGAGTGGGGCTTTGTTATTTTATATGTATATCTGAAAGGGTGAAAGTTTATTACTATTTTAAGTAGCATAATTATTTAAATCAATATTTTGTAGAACTGCTTAAGCACAAAACCTATTTCCCTATTGCCTATATTTGCATCCATGAAATCTACTCCTTTTACACACTTACATCAAGCGCTAGGCGCAAAGATGGCAGAGTTCGCCGGATACAATATGCCCATCTCTTATACTGGAATAAATGATGAACATCATGCAGTGAGAAATAATGTGGGGGTCTTTGACGTGAGTCATATGGGTGAGTTTATACTTAAAGGGGAACATGCCTTGGATTTAATTCAACGTTTAGGATCTAATGATTCATCAAAGTTGACAAATGGACAAGCTCAGTATAGCGCATTGGTTAACGAAAATGGAGGAATTGTAGATGATATGCTTGTTTATTGTATAGAGGCAAATAAGGTCTACATGATAGTGGTAAATGCTTCTAATATTGAAAAAGACTGGCAATGGTTTACGCATTTCAACACCAAGCAGGTGGAGATGCATAATATTTCAGATAGAACATGCTTGTTAGCTATTCAAGGTCCAAATGCAACTAAGGTCCTTCAACCACTAACTGAAATGGATCTTATTCATATGAAGTACTACACCTTTGCGAAGGGCAAATTTGCTGGGGTTGAAAATGTTTTGGTGAGTGCAACAGGCTATACTGGCGCAGGTGGCGTTGAAATATATTTTGAAGATGAAGGAGATAATGCAGTCAAAATTTGGAATGCTATTTTTGAAGCGGGTGCTGCAGCAGGTATAAAACCAGTTGGCTTAGGAGCTCGTGATACCTTAAGATTGGAAAAGGGATATTGTCTATATGGCAATGATATTAATGATTTTACTACACCAATTGAAGCAGGACTTGGGTGGATTACAAAATTCAGCAAAGAGTTTACAGCTTCTGAATTATTAAAGAGACAAAAGGAAACGGGAGTTGAAAAAAAGCTAGTAGGATTTGAAATGATTGAAAGAGGTATCCCGAGGCATGATTATAAGATTCGGGATGCTGAAGGAAATTTAATAGGGCATGTAACATCTGGAACCCAATCACCTACCCTTAATATTGGGATAGGTATGGGCTATGTTATGTCATCTTACTCAGCTATAGGCTCAACTATTTACATAGACATCCGCGATAAGCTTATCAAAGCTTCAGTTGTGCAATTTCCATTTGTAAAATAAGTCTACTGATGTCATTAGAACAAAGAAACTTATATACTTGTCTTTCTCCAGCCCTGCTTAATTTATATGATATTAGCAATAGTGTGGTTGTGATTATAGATGTTTTGAGAGCTACATCTACGATTGCAACAGCATTATATAATGGAGCAGAATCTGTCATACCTGTTTCATCAGTAGCTCGTTGTATTGAACTAGGCGCAGCAATTGGAGGCATTACAGCAGGTGAACGAGATGGTCGTATTGCTGAAGGGTTACATTATGGTAATTCTCCTTTTGAATACCCTAGGTCGTTTGTAGAAAACAAGGTGCTTGTTTTGACCACAACTAATGGAACCAAGTTATTGCATATGGCATTGGATCAAGGAGCACCAGAAATCATAACTGGGTCTTTCCCAAATATTTCTGCTGTATGTGATCATCTTATTCTTTCAGGAAAAGATGTTTTACTCGGTTGTTCAGCTTGGAAAGATCGAGTTAATATAGAAGATACATTGTTTGCTGGAGCAGTTATTTCAAAGATTAAAGATCATTTTAATGTGCAGTGCGACTCTTCCAAAATGGCAGAAAATTTATATCATGATGCTGGTGCAGATCGTTTTGAATTCATGAAAAAAAATGGCGCAACACATTACCATAGACTAATGAATTATAACCTTGAAAAGGATATTCGTTACTGTCTTACAGAAGATAATGCCAATGTTTTGCCTATCTTCAAAGGCGACCGTTTAGTTGTGGTATAAATTGTAAATTGATTCAAATAAATTTTTTATGAGCAGTTCATCACTGAGAAGCCAGGGATGGTTTGGCAGAACCGGAAAGGATGGGTTCATTTACCGTGCTTGGATGAAAAATCAAGGTATCCCAGATGAAGAATTTCGTGGCAAACCTGTCATAGGCATCTGTAATACATGGAGTGAGCTTACACCATGCAATGCACATTTTCGTGAACTTGCTGAATCAGTTAAAAAAGGAGTAATTGCTGCAGGGGGCTTCCCTGTTGAGTTTCCTGTCATGTCCCTTGGCGAAACACTCATTAAGCCAACTGCCATGCTATATAGAAATTTGGCGAGTATGGATGTGGAAGAATCTATTCGAGCTAATCCGATAGATGGGGTCATATTATTGTGTGGATGTGATAAAACAACACCTTCATTAGTTATGGGGGCGTGCAGTGTAAATATTCCAACCCTCGTGGTATCTGGAGGCCCAATGCTTACGGGTAGATATGAAGGAAAAAATATTGGAACAAGTGATATTTGGCGTTTTAATGATGCTGTTAGAAGTGGTGAAATGACGCAAGAGCAACTCACGGTTTCTGAAGCTTGTATGTGCCGAAGCGCAGGACATTGTGCAGTGATGGGTACTGCGTCAACCATGGCATGTATGGTCGAATCGCTTGGGTTGACCTTACCAACAAATGCTGCAATCCCTGCTGCAGACAGCCGTAGAAAAGTGTTTGCACAATATTCTGGAATGCGCATTGTTGAAATGGTTAAAGAAGACCTTAAACTTTCTGATTTATTAACTAGAGAGGCATTTGAAAATGCCATTAAGGTAAATGCCGCAATCGGCGGGTCAACCAATTTTGTCATACACCTCCTTGCTATCGCTAATAGAATTGGAGTGAATCTTACACTTGAAGATTTTCATACTTTCTCAAAAGATATTCCTTTACTAGTCAACCTTCAGCCTTCAGGAAGTTATTTTATGGAGGATTTCTATTATGCTGGAGGACTTCCTGTTGTGATGAAAGCACTTGAAACTATTTTGCACACTGATCTTATTACGGCTAATGGCAAAACGGTAAAAGAAAATTACAAAGAAGCTGTTTCGTATAATAAGGATGTTATTTCTGATTTAACTGATCCGTTTAAAACTGAAACAGGTTTGGCTATCTTAAAGGGTAATCTCTGTGAAAATGGAGCAGTGATTAAACCAAGTGCGGCAAGCCCTCATCTGATGTGCCATACAGGGCGTGCCGTTGTTTTTGAAAATATTGAAGACTACCATAAACGCATTGATGATCCTTCATTAGATATTGATGAAACATCTGTGATGGTGTTGAAAAATGTTGGTCCTGTTGGCTATCCAGGTATGCCTGAAGTGGGTAATATGGGAATACCCAAAAAATTATTAGAAAAAGGATTGATGGATATGGTCCGTATATCTGATGGAAGAATGAGTGGAACTGGATTTGGTACCGTTGTATTGCATGTATCACCAGAAGCAGCTAAGGGCGGACTTCTTGCAGTGGTTCAAGATGGTGATTTAATCTCATTGGATGTTAAAAATAGAAGTCTTCAGTTATTGGTATCAGATGAAGAAATTGAAAAGCGAAAGGCAAATTGGACTCCTAGCTATCAATTAGCAGATCGTGGTTATGTTCATTTATATCAAAAACATGTTGAACAAGCTCATCTCGGTGCAGATATGGATTTCTTGAAGGGGAGTTCTGGTAGCAAGGTGACAAGAGATTCGCATTAACGATTGCTACTGAAGTAGTTAAAGCAAGCCTACGAATATACTATTTTATTTACACTTTTCCTGATGCATAGCGTATCGAATATTTATTCTTTCCTGTTCATGTTATAGCGCTTCTTTTCCGTTAATTTCGCAGATTAACCGTGAAATAAATATGTCCCTTTCGCATTTACTGAAATTTGTATACAATAACGGAACGGACGAAGTAATCCGTCGTGGAAAGAAAATTCATGCGATTGGATATGTAGAATTCATTGAGCATGATGACTTGATGGGTTCAGTAACTTTTCGAGTAAAAGATGATAATTACAGTACATCCTATAAAGTGCATGTACAAAAATATAAAGATGCACGTGCTATGTCATTGCGTTGCTCATGCCCTTATAACTTAGGGGATATTTGCAGGCATGAAGCTGCAGCATTACTTCAACTTCAAGATCTTGTTGATAAAAATATGCTTGGTGATCGAATTATGCGATATGATCAAAAGCATACTGTCATCAAAATGAAGAGCATAGAATTAAAAACAATTAGACTCTTATCTGCTCAGGATGCTGGTGAGAAAGCTGATGCAATTCTACGAAGAGGTAAGGCTACAATTATAAGTGCAAAGGATGAGCGTGTTGAGGCAAAATTTGATATTGATGGTGAGATATTCCCACTGGTCATCCAACGTAACCAAGAAAGAAATTTTGATACATCATGTAAGTGCGAGGAAGTAAATCACCCATTGTGTATACATAAGACTGCTCTTTTCTTGCAGTTGATTAATTCATTTGGTGCTCATTATTTCGATTCAATTCGAAATTTTGATAAAGAGAAAAACAAGCTTTTAGGGATATATGGTTACAGCATGTCTGAACCAGATTGGGATAAAAAATTTGAATTTACCTATAAAGATGGTAAACCTTTTTTACGTGTATTAGATCCAACAATAAAGCGGGTATCTACACCAATAGAAGAACCTAAAACCTATGCGAGGCAGGAAATCAAGGAGCCCGAAGTAGTTATCGAGAAAGCACCTGAACCCAATAGTCAACGACTTGGAGTTGTATTTGTTGAGATGCCTAAGAAATATCCAGGCTTTGGTGTTGAACTTGTTTCGGGTGAATTTGATGAAGAAAACGAAGTTTTTGTAGGGAAAGTTCAAAAGTTGGATCTTGTTAAATACGTTCCTACAAGTGGGATGAAAACCGAGGAAATTTCGCTACTTAATTCGGTAAGAAAATTACAGCCAGTAGAAATTGATAAATATCTAAATAGAAATTCTCCATTTTCTGGTATTTGGGAAAATGTCATACATGCTGAAGATGAGGGATTTCCTGTAGAGACTACAAGTTTAATTGATGAATATCTTTATCCTAAACTTGTAAAATTATTTTCTGAAAATGCCGAAGGAACTCCATTCCTTTTCTTAGCTGCAGGAAAAACATTTACTACGTCTAATTTACAGAAAGTGAATATTGGGGTTGACGGGATGCTTCCAGCATTGCAGATTTCTCCAGATAAAAAGCATGTCGAGATTTTACCAAAAGTAATTGTAAGGGAATGGGATATAGAGTTTAATGATAATGAATGGAGTCCATCTCTTGTAGCATTATTTAATAATACATTGTATAATTGGAATACAATTGAAGATTTTCAATCTATATCACCATTTCTTGTTGAGAAAAATCAAAAGGTATCTCAAGCTGCTTGGCCAGCATATCTTGAATCAAGTGTGCTTCCATTTGTTAGAAAATATAAAGTAGATTTTGATAAATCATTACTTAGCAATCTATTTGAAGGCAATCCAGAAATGAGATTGCTATTAGAAGAGAAGAATGATTATTTGGTATTTGTTCCAGTCTTCTTATATCAGGGGTATGATGTGAAATATGACGATAAAGACACCATCATTCTTGCCGATGGTGCAAAAATTAAAATGATTCGTCGCAATATTGCAAAAGAGCAAGAGTTTCTTAAAAAGCTTACTTCATTACATTCAAATTTTATTCGAACAGATAATAGCTTTAATCTGGTTTTGAAAGGTGCAGATGTATTAAAAAATAATTGGTTTTTCTTGTTCATAGATTCAATGAGAGAATCTGATATTCCTGTTATCGGGTTTGATGTATTAAAAAATTTTAGATTTAATACTGCAAAACCTCAAACAAAAATATATATCAGTAGTGATGTTGATTGGTTTGATGCTAAAGTGAATGTAGTTTTTGGTGATCAACAAGTTACGATTGAAGAAATAAAGCGTGCCTTAACAAGCAAGCAACAATTTGTTCAATTGAATGATGGCACGTTAGGTATTTTGCCCGAAGAGTGGTTAAAAAAGTATTCACTGTTGTTTAGGGTAGGGGAAGGAAAATTAGATAAACTAAGGTTGTCCAAATTTCACTTGAGTGTAATCGATGAATTGTATAGTGGTATTGATGAAACAGAAGTCATGATTAGGCTTGAGGAAAAATATGAACGACTTCGAAGTTTCAATCGAATAAATGAGGTAGATCCTCCAAAGGAACTAGCTCATATTTTAAGGCCTTACCAAGTAGCTGGATATCATTGGTTAAACTATCTTAATGAAGTTGGTTGGGGTGGAATTCTCGCTGATGACATGGGTCTTGGTAAAACAATTCAAGCATTGTCATGTCTTCAATTGTATAAAGATCAGAAAGTTACCATGAGTGCAATGGTTGTTTGTCCTACAACCTTGATGTTCAACTGGGAAAATGAGATTAAAAAATTTACGCCAGGATTGACCTATCTAATTCATCATGGTGGTGAGCGAGAGCGAGACAAAAAAATATTTCAGCAGTATGATGTTGTAATAACAACCTATGGAACATTGCGTAGCGATATTAAATTCATGTTAGAAAATGAGTTTGATTATATCGTACTAGATGAATCTCAGGCTATCAAAAACCCACAAAGTAAAGTAACGAAAGCTGCCTGTTTGATTAATGCAAAGAATAGGCTTTGTATGAGTGGTACACCACTTCAAAACAACACTTTTGATATTTATGCCCAGATGAATTTCCTTAATCCGGGTATGTTGGGAAGTGTAGAATTTTTTAGAAATGAATTTGCAACACCAATTGATAAATTTGGTGAGCCTGAGCAAAAAGATCATCTTAAGAAGCTTTTGTTCCCTTTTATATTACGGAGGACAAAAGAGCAGGTAGCAAAAGATTTACCAGATAAAACGGAGACAATCCTTTTCTGTGAGATGGATACCGAGCAACGTTCAATCTACGATGCATATCGAAATGATTATCGTAATAAGATATTAGGGGTTATTTCTGAGCAAGGAATCCAAAAGTCGCAACTTACTATTTTACAAGGCCTTATGAAATTGCGTCAGATATGTGATTCTCCAGCTATTATGAATGAACCTGAGCCATACCCGAATGTTTCTGTTAAGTTAGATGAGTTGGCTAGGGAAATTTCGGAGAATATTGGAAATCACAAGGCATTGGTATTTTCTCAGTTTTTGGGGATGCTTGCTTTAATCAGAGAAAAGCTTACTGAACTTGGTGTGAAATTTGAATATTTTGATGGTAGTACCTCAGCAACAGATCGGGAGAAAGCAATTCAAAGCTTCCAAAAAAATGATGAAGTAAGGGTATTTTTGATTTCTCTTAAGGCAGGGGGTGTAGGTCTAAACCTGACGGCTGCTGATTATGTATATATTGTAGATCCATGGTGGAACCCTGCTGTAGAACAACAGGCCATTGACCGTACACATAGAATTGGGCAAACGAAAAACATATTTGCCTATAGAATGATTTGTAAGGATACGATTGAGGATAAAATCCTTCAACTTCAAGACCGAAAACGCATTCTTGCTCGGGATTTGGTCACAGATGATTCTGGCTTTGTGAAGAGTTTAAGTAGAGAGGACGTAGAATATCTATTTAGTTAGGATTTACTTAAATAATGTTAGTTTTGAGAAGTTTTTTATTTGAATAGTACTGCTAAATTCCAATTTCCTATCAAACTGTTTACTTAAAGTAGGCCATAAGAATTAGATTACGTGTGTGATTTTTTTTAACTTTCGCTTAAACTGAATGAGATGAGATTATTTACCATTTTCCTATCGATAGCGATTTATTGCTCTTTCTTAGGTTGTACTAAGGATGAGATATTGGTAGCAGAATATCTTACAAATAAATCCTCAAGGACTTGGAAACTAAAAGAGCTTTATATCAATGAATCAAGGCAAACGCTTACGCCTGCACAACGGATATATACAAAGACCTATAAGACCGATTATACTTGGCTAGATTCTGACGGATATAATGGAACATTTACAGTAGACGGGAAATCTGCATTGCATGAGACTACTGAAAACACTACAGGTGGACCTTCGTCAATTGATTATTCTATTACTAATATTCAAACAACGTATTTCAGTATTGAATATACCCTCAATCAAGACAAATACAGGTTTGTTTACGAACAATGAGAAAGATAATTTTTATATTAGTTTGTTTATTTACACTTACTGTTGCTGAGGGTCAGATTGCAGGTGCATATACATTTGGGGGCATAGTTCAAGAAGGAATTTATAATACATCTTTTTCAGGTCCTTTAGCATTTATTGGCGAGACTGATTGCTTAACACTTAAAAATGGAATTAGTGTGTTGATGGAATCAGATCATGCGAATGGAATTTTCAAAATGAACTGTTTGTCTACTGTACTTGATGATGCTATGCATGTAACTATTTATCCTAATCCCACTCAATTATATACAATAATACAATCTAATCAATTTGCATCGGCAACTGATCTAGTTGATATTATCATGATGGATGTAAAAGGAAATATCACCTATCATGGAACTGCACGAGGATCAATGTTGAAATCAGGATTAAAAATTAATACAGGTCATCTTGCTGGTGGTCTATACTTATTAAAGCTATCGGCTAACCATAATTCACAGTCATTCAAGATCATTAAAACCGGAATCCTACCATGAAAAAGTTTTTTTTATTTTTTTGTTTGATCTTTTCAGCAATTTTATCATTTGCACAATCTCCACAGGGAATAACTTTTCAAGCGGTTGCACGTGACCCTTCAGGTAATGCTGCTAAACTCCGTCAGATAACCGTTATCGATCGAATACTCTCTGGTTCTAGTAATGGAACTGTAGTTTGGGAAGAAAAAAATGAATTAACCACTAATGCAGAAGGGGTATTCACCATTATCATTGGTAAGGGTACTAAATTGTCGGGCTCTGCAACATTATTTGGAGATATAAAATGGGATGAAGGGTTGTTCTTTTTTAATCTTAAGGTAGCTGTTGCTCCATCATTACCAAGTCCGTCTTGGACTGCCGATGCTAATTTTATAGATATGGGTACTTCTCAATTTTGGAGTGTTCC
>CANGBH010000005.1 GCA_947451935.1 Chitinophagaceae bacterium | reverse complement strand
GTTACGATGCTTAGCGATTTTCACATAAACATCTCCTTTGGTATCCTCTCCCATATCGTTTGTGGTGATATCATAATAGTCAGGACGGTAAAGAAACATAACCATATCAGCATCTTGTTCAATGGCACCTGATTCACGCAAATCAGAAAGTTGTGGAACCTTGTTACTTTCTTTTCGCTTTTCTACTTCACGACTCAACTGACTCAATGCAATGATGGGGACCTGCAACTCTTTTGCAAGCTGTTTTAAGTTTCTAGAAATGGTACTAATCTCTTGTTCTCTGTTACCATTTCTATTATCACTTGTACCACTCATTAATTGTAGATAATCAATGAGGATCAATCCGACATTATGCTTGTTCTTTAATCTTCTACACTTCGCACGCAATTCAAATATATTAAGGGCTGCTGAGTCGTCGATAAAAATACTAGCCTTTGTAAGAGGCTCAATACCTTTCTTATAAAGTTGTTGCATCTCATGATCTTCCATCCTTCCCCTTGAAATTTTCTCTAGCCAAATTTCACTCTCGGCAGACAGTATACGTTGAACCAATTGTCCTGAGCTCATCTCAAGACTGAAGAAGGCAACTGAAGTAGGTTTTGTTGGATGCAATGCAGCATTACGTGCAAGGTTCAACGCAAATGCTGTTTTACCCACGGAAGGACGTGCAGCTAATATAATTAAGTCGGAAGGCTGCCAACCATAGGTAACACGATCTAAAGTAGGGAAACCAGATGGCACACCCGTAATATCCTCGTTGCGTGAACGCATTTCATCAATACGTGTCACTGTATCCATTACAACTTTACCTAGCGTATCAAACTCCTTTTTTAAATGACCATTGGTGATTTCAAATAATTTTGACTCCGCATGATCCAAGAGATCAAACACATCGGTAGCATCATCATAGGCTTCATTAATGACTTCACTACTGATTCGAATCAATTCTCGCTGAATGAATTTTTCTAATATAATCCGTGCATGGGCTTCTATGTTTGCAGCAGAAACTACGGCATTAGTCAGCTTAGATATATAGTAAGGACCCCCTACTTCATCAAGTGATGACATAGACCTCAATTCTTCTACAACTGTAAGTAAATCAACAGGCTTGTTGGCTTCATTTAGTTGAAGAATGGCTTTAAAAATGACCTGATGCGTTTCAACATAAAAACATTCGGGTTTCAAAATAACACCTACCTGATCAAATGCTGCTTTTTCCAACATTAACGCGCCTAAAACTGCTTCTTCTAATTCCCTTGATTGAGGTGGAATCTTGCCCAAGGTCATGCTGCTAAATTCAACATTAGTCTTGCGCCTATTCCTCCTATCTATGTTCCTATTGGTCGTATCCATTTATGCACTGGTTTTCTAGTTACTAATCCTTCTTTGTGAAGTAAAAATGAGCCTTTGGCGAATATAATGTGGTAGCTCCTTTCTTAACTATTTAAACAGGATATTAATTGAGAACATCAAATTAACAGTTATACTCACAGAATTTCATGCTTACCCACATCACTTAACCGACAATCCACAATTTACGAAAGTTTATCCCCTTATCCCTTGAGTTATAAACAAAAGTTGTTATAAAATTTACTTGGGCAATTATTTGGATAAGAATTAACTCCTTAATGAGTTTTTAGAAAAAGAATCGAAAACTGAACCCCTGATTTATAGCGACTATGGCCTAATTCCTAGTTTCAATCATTATCTTTGCTGCCATTCAAGCAGGAGCGCATGACGATATCATATAAATGGTTAATGGATTATTTCGGTGAAGCAATTGAACCCGAAAAGCTAATGAGTATACTCAACTCAATTGGCCTTGAAGTAGAAGGAATCGAAGCATTTCAGGAAATAAAAGGAAATCTAGCTGGATTGATTGTAGGTGAAGTACTCACCGTAATAAAACATCCAAACGCCGACAAATTATCCGTAACTGAAGTTAATATAGGATTAGAAGCCCCCATACAAATTGTTTGTGGTGCTCCGAACG
Source organism: Chitinophagaceae bacterium (assembly GCA_947451935.1). GTDB lineage: Bacteria > Bacteroidota > Bacteroidia > Chitinophagales > Chitinophagaceae > Pollutibacter. The sequence continues at coordinate 74,784 of CANGBH010000005.1, read as the reverse complement.
TAGCCGCAGGACAAAAAGTAATTGTCGCCCCAGTAGGAACAACGATTTATCCTACATCAGGCGAACCCCTTACCATGAAAGCAATGAAAATCAGGGGTATTGAAAGTTATGGTATGATTTGTGCAGATGATGAAATCGGACTAGGCTCAGATCATAGTGGAATTCATATCCTGGATGGAACAGCAACTGTAGGAACTGCAGCAGCATCACTATTTGACCCATATGAAGATCAAGTGATTTCAATAGGTCTAACCCCAAATAGAAGTGACGCAATGAGCCACTTGGGAGTAGCCAGAGATGTTTGTGCATACTTAAATCATCATGAAGGGCTTTCACTCTCTCCTATCATAAAACTAAGTAATGTCATTACAACGTCTGAAAGTACTTGCCCGATAAATGTCACCATTGAAAATACAGCAGACTGCATTCGCTATGCTGGAATATTAATACAGGATGTGGTAGTGGCTCCGTCACCAAAATGGATACAAGAACGATTAAAAGCAATAGGTCAACGACCAATCAATAACATTGTCGATATCACCAATTATATGTTGCATGATACCGGACAACCGCTTCATGCTTTTGATGCAGATAAAATAAAAGGAAATACAATCAAGGTTAAAAACGTATCATCAGGAACTCTATTTAAAAGCCTTGATGAAAAAGACAGAAAGCTCGATGCTGGTGATTTAATGATATGCGATAATGACAATACCGCTTTATGTATGGGTGGTGTATTTGGCGGTATTGATAGTGGCGTAAATGCACAAACAAAGAATTTATTTCTAGAAAGCGCATTCTTCAATCCTGTCACCATCCGTAAATCTTCCTTTAGGCACAACCTAAGGACAGATGCCGCTATGCACTTTGAAAAAGGTGTTGACATCGGACAAACAGTTGATGTGTTAAAAAAGGCGGCAAACTTAGTGTGCACAAATGCTTCAGGGGTTATTAAAAGCAATCTAATAGATGTTTACCCTACGGTTCAAAATCAACCAAGCATCATATTGCAGTACGACTACCTCCGAAAAATGAGTGGAAAACATTATGCTGAATCCACTGTTAAAAATATCTTATTGGGACTTGGATTTACTACACTTAATGAAAATGAAAAGTCCATCACAGTACAACCGCCTTCTCACAAAACAGACATATCAATACCCGCAGATATTGTTGAAGAAGTAATGAGAATTGATGGATTTGACAATATTGAAATTCCAACAACCATAATGATTTCGCCATCAGTTTCTGGTGCAAATAAAAATCATCACTTAAAAGAAAAACTTTCAAACGGATTAGTTGGAATGGGCTTTAATGAAATGCTCAATAATTCCATTACCCATAGCGAAAACTATACGTCAGAAGAAATGAAGTCTGCGGTTAAAATGTTAAATAACCTCAGCGCAGAACTTGATACGCTTAGGTTGTCAATGCTTGAAACAGGATTGCAAACAATTGCAAGAAACCTGAATCACCGAAATGAAAACCTCAAATTATTTGAATTTGGAAAGACCTATTCAAAAAAAGGAAATGCCTTTAACGAAGAAGATCATCTTGCTTTATTCACTAGTGGAAATGTAACTGATACATCCTGGAACAGAAAAGAAACTTCAGCAGACCTATTCTATATAAAAGGCATTCTTGAATCATTGAAAGTCCAATCTGGGATTCAAACAATAACGCTTGAAGTTAGTTCACACGATCGTTTTGAATACCTTATGCAAGGAAAGCATCTTGGCAACACACTTGTTACATTCGGCAAGCCTTCAGATGAAACATTAAAAAAATTCGACATCCGAGTACCGGTGATATACATGGATATTCATTGGGCGAATTGGATTGATGCGGCCAATCAAGTAACCCTGCGTTTCCAAGATATTTCAAAATTTCCTTCTGTACAACGCGACCTGTCCTTTGTGCTTGACAAAAGCACGCCATTTTCAGCCATTGAAGATGTACTAAAGGATCTTTCTATCAATGAGTTGAAATCATACAGACTTTTTGATATTTTTGAAAGCGATAAATTGGGTAAGGACAAACAGTCCCTTGCCATGAATTTTATTTTTCAAAATGAAAACAAGACCTTGAAAGACGAAGAGATTGATAAATGGATGGCGCGCATTACGGACAAAATACAATCAACTATTCACGCTGAGATCAGAAAATAATAATGCCTATCCACGATGAACATATCAAGCGAATAGAGGAAAAGCTCAGTAAACTATTGAGCAGGTTAAGGGATTTGGAGAAAGACAACGAACGTCTTCAAAAAGAATTACTAAACAAGAGCCTAATTTGTGAGGACTTGAGAAAAAAAGCAGAACAACTAGAACTAGGAATTAATTTGCATAAGGCATCTGAATCTGAAGACGCCCAAATTTCAAGAAACGCATTAGATAAAAAAATCAACGAGTACATCAAAGAAATTGATCGATGCATTGCATTGCTAGGCGATCAAGATTAAATTCGTTTCACAATCTTTGTCTCAACCGTCTCGTTTCCCTGAGAGCATTCGAGTGTGTAAATCCCGTAAGGAAGATCATTTAAACCCTCCCAATTAAAGAACTCACTATCGTTCGTGATTTTTTTTTCTGTTTTACAGCAAATTTTACCATCTTCATTTCGGAGTGAAAACAGCAAGGGCATGGCAAAAGCCTCTCTAACCTCTATAATAAGGTTGTCGATAAAACTGGCAGCACGTGGTTTTGCAAACATAAGATTGGATTTATATAAAAGGAACGTTTTATTTTGCTTCCTAGTATGTGAACCTTAAACTAACTTTGAACGACAGTAGAACTTCAATAAATATGGAAAATTTTATACCAGTAAACCTAATCATCGGAGATAGATCTTATCGTGTTAAAGTAAAAACTGAAGATGAAGAGGCAGTACGTAAAATAGCGAAGCAGTTAAACGATAAGCTACGTAATTTCAAGGCAGAATATTCAGGGAAAGACATGCAAGATTACCTAGCCATGGTTTTACTTTCTTATGTTACTGAAACCCAATCTGGCCAAATACCAGCTGCAGATAATACTAGCATAGAATTTTTAGAAAAAATAGAAAGCCTACTAGACAAAGCGTTGGAGCGAGGTGAAGCTTTAAAAGACTAAATAAAAAATCCCGCTTTGAAGTTATTCATCCCCGGCATCTTTTTAATGTTGTGCACATGCACCCTGAAGGCACAGACCTTTATGCCAAAATTTTTCTGCTTTGAAGATGCATTCTTAGAACACCATACAAATGACCCCAAATATCAAGCGAGCTTGATAAAAAAACTTGGGTTTGACGGTATGGAGATAATGGGGCTTGATGGTATTGAAGAGAAAATGGTTGAGCTCGACAAGGCAGCACTTCAGCTGTACATGGTTTATATTGCCATTGACATAGACAGCCAAACCCCGTTTGACGCACGACTAATTGATTTCATCAAAAAGGTAGATCATAAAGGGGTAAGCCTCTGGCTGCACATTTTAAGTAAAAAAATCCCCTCCTCAGACAGCAGAGGGGATGCGCTATGTATACCTATCATCCAACAGATTGCTGATACAGCACAAGAGCATGGCGTAAAGATTGCACTCTACCCCCATACTGGGTTTTGGCTTGAAACCATTGACGACAGCTATAGAGTAACTCAAAAAGTGAACAGAAGAAATGTAGGTGCTGTATTTAACTTATGCCACTTCCTCAAGGTGGATGATAAAATAAAATTAGAAGAAAAATTGACCCGTGTCATCCCACTCTTAAGTGCCGTTTCCATAAATGGAGCTGATGATGGGCAAACAAACCAGATGGAATGGGATCGATTAATACAGCCCCTTGGCAATGGCTCATTTAACGTTCTTTCCGTGCTTCAAATACTAAAGAAAAATCATTATACCGGTCCCATAGGATTACAATGCTTTGGGATTCCAGGCAATCCAGAAGACTTTCTAGCGCGCTCCATGGACACATGGAAGTCTTTTATAACTAAAGGGCTCAAAGATTAACAGGTTTATAAATTGATCTTCCCCCAACCCGTCATCTAATATGGCTGTTTTTTCATACCTTGCAGATATTGCATAGCACCGTGTGCAATACTATTCGCAGAGATTGATTATGAAACAGAAAAAAACAATTATTCATGGAATCGCAACTCATCATACCCATCATCACAGGGATTTTGGCAGCAATTGCTGGCCTTGGACTGGGTAAACTTATTTTCGCAAAAAATACAGAAGCTAAAGTAGCAGAAGCAAGAAAACAGGCAGAACAAATCCTTTCAGACGCAACTTTTAAAGCGGAGAATCTTAAAAAAGAGAAGCTCCTTGAAGCTAAAGAGAAATTTGTTCAGTTGAAATCCGAACAAGACCGAGACAACCTAGAAAGAAACCGAAAACTAGGCGACGCGGAAAATAGGATTAAACAAAAAGAGCAGGGACTCAACCAAAAGACCGAGACGCTTGAAAAGCAAATCAAAGAAAATGACACCATTAAGGATCACCTGAATAGGCAGATTGAAATCGTCAATCAAAAAAGGACTGAGCTTGAAAAGCACCAAGAAGAGCATATCAGAAAGTTAGAAAAGATTGCTGGATTGAGTGCTGAAGACGCAAAAGCACAATTGATAGAAAGCCTAAAACAAGAGGCACAAACAAGAGCGCTTTCACTACAACAGGAAATCATTGAAGATGCCCGTTTAAGAGCAAACAAAGAAGCCAGAAAGATCATCATACAATCTATTCAGCGTACTGCAGCCGAGCAGACTATCGAAAACACTGTAACTGTCTTCCATCTTGAAAGTGATGAAATCAAAGGACAAATCATTGGTAGAGAAGGAAGAAACATCAGGGCTATTGAAGCGGCAACTGGAGTAGATTTGGTTGTAGACGATACCCCAGAAGCTATTGTTCTTTCTTCGTTTGATCCATTGCGTAGAGAGATTGCTCGATTAGCGCTACAACGCCTTGTAACGGATGGCAGAATACATCCTGCACGTATTGAGGAAGTTGTTGAAAAAACGAGAAAGCAACTCGAAGAGCAAGTGATGGAAATCGGTGAGAGGACCATCATCGAACTCGGAATACATGGTCTTCATAAAGAATTGGTTAGAATTGTTGGTAAGATGCGATTCAGATCATCTTATGGCCAAAACCTATTGATGCACAGCAGAGAAGTAGCTAACTTATGTGGTATCATGGCTGCTGAGCTCGGAATGAATTCCAAACTTGCCAAAAGAGCGGGACTTCTCCATGATATTGGAAAAGTGCCTGATGAGGAAACTGAACTTAGCCATGCCTTATTGGGCGGAAAACTCGCCGAAAAGTATGGTGAGAATCCAGCTGTGGTAAACGCCATAGCCGCTCACCACGATGAAACTGAAATGCAATTTGTAATCTCTCCTATAATTCAAGCCTGTGATGCCATCAGCGGGGCAAGACCAGGGGCTAGAAGGGAGATTATGCAGCAATATATCCAACGTATCAAGGACCTTGAAAACTTAGCACTTACCTATCCAGGGGTTGAAAAAGCCTATGCAATACAAGCAGGAAGGGAATTAAGGGTAATAGTTGAAGCAGACAAGGTAACAGATGGGGACAGCGAAAAGCTCAGCTTTGAGATGGCCCAGCAGATCCAAACTGAAATGACCTACCCAGGTCAGATTAAGGTTACGGTTATCCGTGAAAAAAGGACTGTAAACGTTGCCAGATAAGCTTGGACAGGGTTGGAAAAATCCAACCCTCATTTAATTTTGCTGAAATCTGAAATTCCATTACCTTCGCACTCCAAATTTTTGTTATGAATCAAGCAATAGCATTCGTTCACGAGCAACTTACCCCATCGAATAACTTTCCAAAGTTTAAGGCGGGAGATAGCATTACCGTAAACTATAAAATCATAGAAGGAAGCAAGGAAAGAATCCAAAGCTTTAAAGGCGATGTAATCAAGCGTCAAGGTCAAGGTGGAACTGCTACATTCACTGTTAGAAAAATTTCTGATGGCGTGGGCGTAGAAAGAACCTTCCCTGTTGCCTCTCCAAACATTGAATCTGTTGTACTTCACAAAACAGGTAAAGTGCGTAGGGCTAAATTGTATTTCCTTAGAGAAAGAAGTGGTAAAAGCGCAAGGATTAAAGAAAAAAGAGTTAGATAATCTCTTCCAAAATATTTTGTTAATCCCGCAAATGCGGGATTTTTTTTGTGCCATAACCGTACCGATGCCATTTAAATCCATTAAATTTGTATTACATCAAAAAAGATTTTATGTTATCCAATAGCGCGTTTTTGCTTGCCATGCCTGGTGGTTCTGAGTGGATTTTTATCATCATTGCCGTTTTGATTATGTTCGGAGGCCGAAAGATTCCTGAATTCATGCGTGGACTTGGAAAAGGCATACGTGAGTTTAATGATGCCAAATCAAACGTAAAAAAAGAGATAGAAGAAGGAATGCAGGAAAAAGATAAGCCTGCTAGCTAATTATTTTATCCATTTACTGTTCACTTGCGTTAGTATCCACTAAGTAGATTACTACATTATTTTGTATACCCATAGATCAATATCTGATCTCCGTTCGAAATTGATTCACGGGGAATTAAGGTGTGTTGAAGTTGTTCAATCCTATCTAGATAAGATTGAAACTTCGGCACACCTTAATGCCTATGTTGCAGTATATGCAGAAGAGGCATTGAATAGGGCCTCTCAATTAGATCAAAAAAAACACGACCCCACCACCTGGGGTAACCTTTATGGTGTTGTGATTGGGCTGAAGGATGTATTATGTTATGAAGGACATGAAGTGACTGGATCATCCGCCATTTTAAAGAATCATCAAGCCATTTATTCGGCTACAGCTGTTCAACGCTTGATAGACCAAGATGCAATCATCATAGGAAATTTAAACTGTGATGAATTTGCCATGGGCTCATCCAATGAAAATTCGGTATATGGAAATGTACTCAACGCACTCGATGAGAGCCGCGTTCCCGGGGGATCTTCTGGGGGCTCAGCCGTTGCAGTGCAAGCTGATCTATGTATGGTCAGCTTAGGGTCGGATACAGGAGGATCAGTGCGTCAACCAGCTGATTTCTGTGGCATACTAGGCATTAAACCTGGTTATGGCAGGATTTCTAGGTATGGCTTACTTGCATACGCTTCTTCATTTGATCAAATTGGTTTATTCTCAAAAAACACTGAAGATTTAGCATTGGTTTTATCGGTCATTTCAGGGGTGGATGAATTTGATAGCACCTGCTCCAACGAAACTGTACCCAATTATGTTTCTGCACTCAAAGAAGAGAAGAAATTTAAAATAGCCTATTTCCCTGAAAGCTTAGAACATCCTTCCCTCGATCCAGAAATTAGGAAAAGTATTGAAACACTTATTATACAGCTTAAGTCGGATGGCCATACTGTTGAGCCCGTAAGCTTCAATTACCTAGATCATATTGTACCGGCCTACTATGTATTGACCACAGCAGAAGCCTCCTCTAATTTGTCACGCTACGATGGTATCAAGTTTGGATACAGGACCCCTGGGCCAATTGAGGATCTTAATGCGCTTTATAAAAAAACACGTTCTGAGGGCTTTGGAAACGAGGTGAAAAAAAGAATTATGCTCGGTACGTTTGTATTAAGTACCGGATATTATGATGCTTATTTTGCTAAAGCACAGCAAGTGCGAAGATTAATAGTTGAAAAAACTGATGAAGTATTTTCCTCCTACGAATTAATTATCATGCCAACGGTTCCTTCTACAGCATTTCGATTTGGAGAAAAAAGCAATGATGCTATAGAGATGTTCTTAGGTGATTTATATACTGTGTATGCAAATTTAGCAGGGATTCCAGGCATTTCAATACCATTATTCAAGCATAGCAATGGAATGCCTTTTGGCCTACAAGCGATGTCTAACCGTTTACAAGAAACCGTCTTGCTTCAATTCTCAAATCAACTCCTAAGACAATCAGATTAACCAACATTGGTTAAATAGTCGTTCATATTTTATTACACTATCATTCTTGTTAGTATACATATGCAAACCTATATAGTAAAACAAATAGCTTTCATGTTGCTATGTATTTCAATTGGGTTAAAAGCCTCAGCACAGCTAAATGCAATACGCACAAACAAAACTGATTCCACAACGTATCATAGTATAAATTGGGACAATCTTGACCCAAGAGCTATTGGGTTTGTAAAAGACTATCTAGAAATACATGAAGGAAGACTTGAAAAAATGAAAAGTTGGGGTATGCCGTACTTTATATTGATTGAAAATATACTTAAAAAATATAGGCTCCCAGGTACACTAAAATACCTTGCCGTAATTGAATCTGACTTACAATCCAATGCACTTTCTTCTGCAGGGGCTGTAGGTCCTTGGCAATTAATGCCGGGAACAGCAAGAGAATTGGGATTAACCGTTACCCAATCTAGAGACGATAGAATGGACTTAAATAAAAGCACTCATGCAGCTGCTAAATTTTTGAGTCAGCTCCATGAAAATTTAGGGGATTGGTTGTTAGTAATCGCAGCTTATAATGGCGGTCCAGCAAGAATTGAACAAATCATCCAAAAAAGGGGATCGCATGATTTTTGGAAAATTCAAAATGAATTACCCGCAGAATCTCGTACTCATGTTAAAAAATTTATAGCGACTCACTATATATTTGAAAAAGATGGAAGTGAAACAACTGGAAAAAAAACTAATCCAACTGTACTTACTAATCAATTGACAAGTGAAGAGCTCTTGTCATCTGATACTACAACGGTTTACGGTAAATACGCTGCAATGGTCATCTGCAAAAACCTTGAGATAGATATTGTCCAATTTCAACGATGGAATGCCGATTTTGACAAACAAGTAGCATCAACTCCATTTATTATGCGGATTCCAAAAGATAAAATAAAACTATTTTTAGGCAACCAAAATCAAATCCTTCGAGAATCAGTGATGATCCTAATGAAAGAAAATTCTGTTTATGGCACTGAATTTCCTGAGACATCAATCCCTCAACCAGTAGAAAAAAACAAGGTTATTGTAAAAAAAACAATCAGTAAGAAAAATCAAAAATCATCTTCTTCTTCAAAGCCTGCGTCATCATCAAAATAATCTAGGTCTTTAAATTCTTCATCCACTGAAAAATCATCCTCGTCTGCCGATTTTTTACCACCTGCCTTTTTCGTTTTTGATTTAGGAACATCAAACTCTTGAAAGTCTGGATCCCATGCATCATCATCTTCTTCTGGCTTTTCCCAATCATCATCTACATCCACATCATCGTCGTCATCGTCTTTTGATGCAGCAGATTTTTTTGTTGGCTTTTCATCATCTAAATCATCATCATCCTCATCACTATCTTTAGATTTGGATGTTGGCTTTTTAGGCTTTGCGGGTGCCTCATCAACAGAAGGCTTTTTCACTGCTTTTTTTTCTTTTTCGGACTTTGCCATATCAACAAAAGATTTGTAACGTAAAATTTCTCAGACTTTTTAATATCTCCAAATATTTTGGGCACTATTTTTCTAAAAGGAACTATCGCCTATGCTTTTATAATCTGATCACGCTCCGGTCCATTGGAAATATAGGTAACTGGAACGCCAAGGTATTCATTTATGAAACTGATATACGTTTTCATTTCTTCAGGAAGGTCAGCACTTTCTTTTATGGCTGTAATATCTTTCTGCCATCCTTTGTATTGAACATAGTGCGGAGTGATTGGCAGTTTACTCATTTGATAAGGGACCACTTTTTCCTGCTTTCCTGCGATGCCATAGGATGTACACGCCGAAAGCTCTTCAAAGGCATCTAGGACGTCCGCTTTTGTCATAACAAGCTGCGTAACACCATTTACCATGCATGCGAAATTCAATGCAACTAAATCAATCCAACCGCATCTGCGAGGCCTTCCGGTTGTTGCGCCAAATTCATTTCCAATCTTCCTCAATCTTTCTCCAGTTTCATCATGAAGCTCAGTAGGGAATGGTCCGCTACCCACTCTTGTACAATACGCCTTTGTTACACCAATTACATCTTTTATTTTTTGAGGTGCTATCCCTAATCCAGTGCAAACACCTGCTGAAATGGTGCTAGAAGAAGTAACAAATGGGAAGGTTCCGAAATCAACATCAAGCATACTTCCTTGAGCGCCTTCAGCAAGCACTTTTTTACCTTCTCTAATTTTGTCGTTTACGAAATATTCTCCGTTTACTATTTTTAACGTACGCATGAATTCGATAGCCTCAAAAAACTCCTCTTCCCATTCAGTAATATCTTCATTAAATCCAAAAGAATCTAAAATTCGCTGATGCTTCAAACGAAGTTTTATGTATTGAGTAGTAAAATTTTTATCTAACAAATCACCAACGCGAAGACCATTTCGCCCTGTCTTATCCATGTACGCAGGACCAATTCCTTTTAACGTTGAACCGATTTTTTCATTTCCTTTAGACAACTCAGAAGCTTTATCAAGTGCTCTATGCGTAGGAAGAATTAAATGTGTTCGTTCTGCTATGTATAGATTTTTTCTGCCGTCAACACCAAATGCTGCAACCTTGTCGTATTCCTTCTTTAGTGTTACAGCATCTAATACAACACCATTTCCAATTAAATTGGTAGTATGCTCATGAAAGATACCAGACGGTATTTGATGGAGTACAATTTTTGCTCCATTTACATATAACGTATGTCCTGCATTTGGACCACCTTGAAAACGAGCAATGATATCATACCGAGGTGCGAAAAAATCAACAATCTTACCTTTTCCTTCATCGCCCCATTGCAAACCTAATAGTACGTCAACCATAGCAATTTTTTTATGTATTTAGTGGCAAAAATAATAGAATGAACCTAAAGGCAGAAAAATAAAATAATAATTAAGATTCTAAATCATAACGTTTCACACTTTGGATGCCTGGAAGATCTCTTAAATTTTGTAAAAGTCCTTCTAATTCATCCTTATCATGTACGTAAAGTCTGATATTCCCTTCAAATATTCCCTCTTTTGCTTCAACTGTTATCGCACTAATATTTATTTTAAGTTCTCCAGAAATGAGGTTTGTTATTTTGTGTATAACACCCACATCATCTAGACCTGTAATTTTTAATCCAGTCAAGAAAGATATTTCTTTATTTTTTGCCCACTTGGTTTTTACAACCCGATGGCCAAAACTTGAAAGCAAACGTGCAGCATTAGGACAGTTTGTTCGGTGTATCATTAGGCCCTTACCTGTTGAAACAAAACCAAATACATCATCACCGGGTATTGGGGTACAACAGTTAGCCAACGCATATACAATTTTATCGCTCTTTTCACCAAAGATGATCAACTCTGCATCCTTTTTGGTGTCTTGTTTTGGCTTGGCAGATTCTATTACTTCTTGTTCAACTTTGGCTACCTTAATGAGGTGTAGCTTATCGCCCACCACAGAAAACTCTTTTAATTCCTTTAAATCAATCAACTTAATAGCTATTCGATAAAACAACTCAAGCGAAGATGAAAGTTTATAAAAAACCACAAGCTCATCAATGTTGGCTTGTGAGAAAGAAGCTCCAATAGAAGTCAGTTTTTTTTCAGCTATATATTTCCCTTCTTCAGCTACTTTCCGTTTTTCTTCTTTTAAAGAATCTTTGATTTTATTTTTTGCTTTCGCGGTAAGGACTAGCGTTAGCCAATCCTCACTTGGTTTCTGTTTATTGGATGTAATAATTTCAATCTGATCTCCACTTCGGAGCTTATAGCTGATTGGGACTAGCTTATGATTCACTTTTGCGCCTATGCATTTAGAACCAATAGCGCTATGGATTGAAAAGGCAAAATCTAATGCGCTTGATCCTACGGGCAACATTTTTACATCCCCCTTTGGCGTATAGACATAAATTTCTTCTGCTAGAAATGACGTGGTAAAGTCTTGAAGGAAATCTATTGAGCTGATGTCATCGTTACCCAATACTTCACGTATTTGGGAGAACCATTTGTCAAATCGATCCTGATCTGCGCCACCTTCCTTGTATTTCCAATGAGCAGCAAGTCCCTTTTCAGCGATTTCATTCATCCGTTTTGACCGGATTTGTACTTCAACCCATTTACCTTGGGGACCCATTACTGTAATATGCAACGCTTCATATCCATTTGACTTTGGATTACTGAGCCAATCCCTCAACCGATCAGGTGATGGGTTGTACATGTCAGTGATCACAGAATATATTTTCCAGCACGCTTCCTTTTCAAGTTCAGAGCTTGTATCAACAATAATTCGGATGGCAAATAGGTCATAGACCTCCTCAAATTCAACATTCTTCTTTTTCATCTTATTCCAAATCGAATGAATTGATTTGGGACGTCCATATATGTCGTATTCGTAACCAGACTTATCGAGTCTTTCTTTTACTGGCTTAATAAATTCATTAATATACCTAGATCTTTCGCGTTTTGTATCTGAAAGTTTTCGTGCAATTTGGTGATAGATATCTGGCTCCAAATATTTCATGGAAAGATCTTCCATTTCTGTTTTTACGGTATATAGACCCATTCGATGAGCTAATGGGGCGTATACATACACCGTCTCTGAAGCCACCTTCAATTGCTTCTCGCGCTTCATACTATCGAGGGTGCGCATATTATGAAGGCGATCCGCTAGTTTGATTAAGATAACCCGTGGATCATCGGTAAGCGTCAATAATATTTTCCTGAAATTTTCTGCCTGCTGAGTGGTATTATTGTCGACTACCGTAGAAATCTTAGTAAGTCCATCGATGATCTTAGTGATTTCAGATCCGAATTCTTGTTGGATATCTTCGAGTGTAATATCAGTATCCTCAACAGTATCGTGCAATAGGGCGCAAATGGTTGAACGAACGCCTAGTCCAATTTCTTCAACACAAATCATAGCAACTGATAAGGGGTGAAAAATATAGGGCTCCCCACTTTTTCGGCGCATGGTTTTATGGGCTTCTACAGCAATTTCGAATGCTGCTCGAACCAATTCTTTATCTCCCGCCTTCAGTTTTGGCTTTAATGTGCGCAATAATGCCCTATAGCGCCTAACTATTTCCTTTTTCTCCTGCTCGTCGTTCAGGCTATAGGCTGGTTGCTGGATAATATTTTCTATTGCATCCATCTAAATCAAAATTACTAAAATTCGAACTGAATGCCTTTTTTTAATCATTAATTACTACCTTTGCCCCCCTATTATAAGGAGAGGTTGCCTAAATGGGCAATAAGGTTAGCGCGGGTGTGGTGAAATTGGTAGACACGCCAGACTTAGGATCTGGTGCCGCAAGGTATGGGGGTTCGAGTCCCTCCACCCGCACATCCTCTCCTTCTTTAACAAAAACTTCTATGGCACAGATTTCAAGAGAACAGATAGCCCCACTACACGAAAGACTCAAAATAACCGTAAGCGCTGCAGATTATACCCCAGGCTTTGAAAAAGCGTTAAAGAATTATGCCAAGTCGGCTAATATCCCAGGCTTTCGTAAAGGCATGGTACCTATTGGTGTAATCAAACGTATGCATGGCGCTGCAGTCTTTACAGAAGAGGTGCTTCATTCTATTGAAAATGAACTAACGAAATATGTTCAAACTGAAAATATTTCATATCTAGGTCAGCCACTTCCTGAAGACGAAAATGATCCGGGTACATTTAATCATAATGAGCCTAAAGACTATTCTTTCTCTTTTGAAATTGGATTGAAACCTGAGTTTAGTCTTCCAAACTTTGAAACACTTCCCACTACATTGAATGTTGTTGAGGTAACGGATGAGATGATTGAAGAGGAAATCAACAGGATGCAACAAAGGTTGGGCACTATGACTGAGCCTGAAACCATTACTAGAGAAGAAGACGTGCTCAATGTGCGTTTTGAAAAATGTGATGCAGCTGGAGTAGTTGAAGAAGGTGCAACATCAAAGGAAAATTCTCTACTTCTTAAATATTTCAGTGAAGCTACCCGCAAAGAATTGATGGGGAAGAAGAAAGATGATACGCTAGTCATTCAGCTTTCTTCAGCATTTGAAGACAAAGAAAGAGAATGGGTTGCTGAAGACCTTGGCTTAGCTAAAGATAAGGCAGAAGATATGGCACAGTATTTTCTACTCCATTTAACAAAATTGGGTTTTGTAGAAAAGAGAGCACTCGATGAAACTTTTTTCAAAGAAGCCATTCCTGGTAAAGAGTTAAAAACTGAAGAAGAGTTTAAAGCTGAAATCCGCAATCAAATAAATGCATACTGGAAACACCAGGCACAACATTTACTTGAGCATGAAGTATATCACATTTTGTCAGAAAATACGAAAATGGATTTTCCAGAAACATTCTTAAAAAAATGGTTGCTTAAATCCAACGAGAACAAGCAAACAGAGGAAGATATTGAGAAAGAATTTCCAACCTTCTTGAATCAATTAAGGTGGACTCTTGTAAGCAATGAAATTGCAACAATAAACTCTGTTCAAGTTAGCAGAGAAGAAATCATGGATAGTCTTCGTCAACAACTCATGGGGTATTTTGGATCCATGAATATGGGAGGCAATTATGAATGGCTTGACAGCTATGTAGAACGCCTGATGGGTGATGAGAAGCAAGTTGAAAATGCTTACCAAAGGGTATTCAGCTCTAAGGTACTTACCGTAGCAGCATCACAGGTTAAACCTACAGAAAAGAAAATAAGTGCAGCTGATTTTCTTGCCCTACAGGAAAAACATAACCATTAATTCAATCTAGACGAAATAGCACAGTAATTCACTTGAATTATACTAGCACTATCTTTTTCGTAACAAAAGCCAACTAACGGAACTGTTGGGTACTAAACCCTGACGTTATACGTTCAAACTATGGCATTTTGTCTGTTTTTGATATAGGCATGCTATTTGGCTGATATTTTTTTTAACTTTCCACCTCAAAGAACCTTTCACACTATGAACCTGGGAAAAGAATTCGAAAAATTCGCGATTAAAGATCAAGGTATCTCTAGCAATACCCTACACAGCTATACGAAACATATGGTAACCAACCTAACGCCAAACATTATTGAAGAGCGACCAATGAATGTTGCTGTAATGGATGTATACAGTAGGTTGATGATGGACCGTATTATTTTTCTAGGATACCCCATTACTGATGAAGTAGCCAATATCATCACAGCACAACTACTTTTTTTAGATAGTACAGATAGGGTAAGGGATATTCAAATGTACATCAACAGCCCTGGCGGCTCAGTACATTCTGGACTTGGCGTATATGATACGATGCAGTATGTTACTCCTGATGTATCTACTATATGCATTGGGGTTGCCGCAAGCATGGCTGCCGTTTTGATGAGCGCAGGTACAGAAGGAAAAAGAACAGCATTGAAGCATTCTCGCATCATGATGCACCAACCAAGTGCAGGTGCTGGTGGTCAAGTTTCAGATATAGAAATCACCGTAGCACAAGTAAAAAAACTGAAACATGAACTCTATGAAGTTGTTTCCCATCATTCGGGACAACCGGTAGAAAAAATTGCAAAAGACTTTGATAGGGATTTTTGGATGACTGCCCTTGAAGCTAAAGAGTATGGCCTAGTTGATGAAGTCTTGTTATTGAACCCTAAAAAACAAAAGAAAGCCTAAACACTTACACATGAATATCACACATACATATTCCACCTTACCGCGTATGGATGAGGAGCAAGAGCCAAAGGAAAATAACAATATTATGGAGTCGATGGTCTCAGGAGCTCGATTCGACAAAAAATTCATTGAAGAAAGAAAGATATTTCTCTGGGGTGTTGTAGATGATCGTTCTGCAAAGGACATCACGGCTAGATTAATGTTTTTAGAAGCAACCGATCCTGGTAAAGAAATTAAATTTTATATCAATAGTCCAGGTGGTGTAGTAACTAGTGGTATGGTTATCTACGACACTATGCAGATGATTTCATCTCCTGTTTCAACCATTTGTATGGGAATGGCTGCGTCTATGGGTTCTATATTATTAAGTGGCGGCGAAAAAGGTAGACGTTTTATTTTCCCTCACGGAGAGGTAATGATACATCAACCATCGGGAGGTGGTCAAGGGACATCTGCAGACCTCGAAATCATGGCTGAACAAATCAGAAAAATAAAAGATTTAGGTGCCAATATCCTTGCTAAAAACTGTGGGCAAACATTCGAGAAAATCATGAAAGATTTCGATCGAGACTATTGGATGGGTGCTAAAGAATCGCTAGAATATGGCATCGTAGATGGTGTGCTGAATAAAATATAAACAATCTTTGCTCCATAGTATACAATCACTATTGGGCAACACTTAATTTCGATATATGTCTAAATCAACACTACACTGTTCCTTTTGCGGGAGAAGCCGCGATGAAGTGAAGATCCTAATTGCTGGTCAAGAGGGTCATATATGCGAAGGATGTGTTGAACATGCACAAGAAATCGTAGAGCAAGAAGTCACTGAAAAACAAGATGGGAAATCCGGATTTAAACTTATTGTAAAGAAGCCCGTTGAGCTAAAACAACATCTCGATGAGTATGTAATCGGTCAAGATGAAGCTAAAAAAATCCTTTCTGTTGCTGTTTAT
This sequence comes from Chitinophagaceae bacterium, assembly GCA_947451935.1. GTDB lineage: Bacteria > Bacteroidota > Bacteroidia > Chitinophagales > Chitinophagaceae > Pollutibacter. The sequence continues at coordinate 58,242 of CANGBH010000005.1, read as the reverse complement.
AACCATTACAAAAGACTTAGGCAAACACCTCCTTCTAAAGAAGTGAAAAATAAAAAGGAAGCGGCTGTAGAAGAAATCGAAATTGAAAAAAGCAATGTTATCATGGTGGGTGAAACAGGTACAGGGAAAACCCTGCTTGCAAAAACCATTGCTAAACTTCTTAATGTTCCATTCGCCATTGTAGATGCAACCGTATTTACAGAAGCCGGTTATGTTGGAGAAGATGTGGAAAGTATATTGACTAGGCTTTTACAAGTATGCAATTATGATGTTGCTGCTGCAGAGAAAGGCATTGTCTATATTGATGAAATCGACAAAATTGCCCGAAAGAGTGATAACCCCTCGATTACTAGAGATGTAAGCGGTGAAGGAGTTCAACAAGGATTACTTAAATTGTTAGAAGGCACGGAAGTATTGGTACCCCCACAAGGAGGCCGCAAACACCCAGACCAAAAACTAATAAAAGTTAATACTCAGCATATTCTATTTATTTGTGGCGGTGCATTTGATGGAGTTGACAAAATAATCGCACGAAGAGTAAATACCAACTCCATAGGTTTCAATGTCAACAAACAGATGCAGGATGATATGAAATCAAATCTGCTTCGATTTATTAATGCACAAGATTTAAAAACATTTGGTTTGATTCCTGAATTATTGGGCCGTCTTCCAATAGTCACCTATTTAAATCCATTGGATAGTGAAACCCTTAGAGCTATTTTAGTTCAACCTAAAAATGCACTCATTAAACAATACACCAAGTTATTCGACTTGGAAGGCATTGCACTAAAGATTGAAGAACCAGTTCTTGATTTCATGGTTCAAAAGGCAATGGAATACAAGCTAGGTGCACGTGGCCTTCGTTCAATTTGCGAAAGCATTTTGACTGATGCAATGTTTGAGATGCCATCTTCAGGACAAAAAGAGTTCAATCTTACATTGGACTATGCAAAGAACAAATTCGACCATTCTAAAATGAGTATTCTAAAAGTAGCTTAACAGTATAAATACCCTTTTTTATGAAAGAGCTCATAGAACAATTAATGAAAGAAGGGAAAATGACAGAAAAGCAAGCCTTGGAATCCATTAGAATCATAAAGGATTTTGCAAAACAAAAATTTCCTGTATTTGGTGGGGCAATAGATAAGTTATTTGATAAATATGCTCCAAAAGCTGAAGATGATTTTCTAGACTGAGTTCAATACGCTAGGTAAGGAACCAACTTATTTAACTTTTCCCGATCTATTCCTGCAATAGAATACATCTCTTGCGTGTCGTTTATACGACCATGTGAATTCCTATATGCGATGATTAGCTTACTCATCGAAAAACTTACATAAGGATGTTTTCTTAATTCTTCTAAATCAATTGAATTAATATTAAGCTTTCTAATATTCGGCGACAATCCTACAAACCATATCGGGTGCAATGCAGTGAGCAGCGAATCGGTTATACCATATACTTCAGATAACTGACTCATAGATACAAATCCCCCAAGGCGATCTCTGTACTTAATTATTCTAGCAGACAGTTTTTGCCCAATACCCGGAGCCAACATGAGCTTATTGCTATCTGCCGTATTCAGTTCAACAGGTAATTGTTCAAACTGCTTTTCCCTATATACTTGCTTATCCCTAACACCTTCTATCACTTCAGAAAATACTACATAAGGCATCAAGCGTTCTACTTGGCCTGGTGATAAACCAAATATTTTCTTCAAATCATGTTTATCACGAAACCTACCACCTGCTCTCACATACTTGAGAATGGTCTGTGCGGTTTTTTCTTTAACACCAAGTTTGATCCATTCTTGCACGCCAATTTTATTGGGATCAAAATTGAACAAAGCATGCTCTTCAACGAGTGTGGTTTCATTCAGTTCAGGGTGAGACTCAACTATGTTTGACCTAAAATGAGTAAACGAATCGTTTTGTAGTGTTTTTATTTTAGCGTCGAGAATAGTAATCTCCGCTGAACTTAAATCGATATTATCATTGCTGAAAAAAACAGGTAATACCCAGGTGCACGTTGAAACAAATAGTAAAACATAAATCCCCGTTCGTTCTTTTTTTGAGAAATCAAGGAATTGTAAAAGTGTTTTCTTCATGAGGAGAAAACAAAAGTATATGGCACACCTACATTTGCAATGAGAAAATCACCTTAATAATTAGGCATTATTCACATGAAGAACTAATCCATCATAAGCAAGAAACATTCCTTTGGGAAGCGACGAACTCACCTCATCGTGTAGGCCCATTTGATGGCTTAAGTGAGTAAAGTAGGTGGTTGGAATTTCAAGTTCCGTAGCCAAGTCAATGGCTTCTTGTAAAGTGAAATGAGAGAGATGCTTTTCTTTTCTAAGTGCATTAATAACCAGTACTTGGCTTCCTTTAATTTTTTCTTTTTCTGAATCTTCAATATGATTCGCGTCGGTGATATAGGTAAAATTCCCAAGTCGATATCCGTGAACATCCATATTCAGGTGCCTAACTTTGATGGGAATAAAATCAATGTCCATCACTGAAAAGGGTTCATGATCGATGAGATTTAAGTCGAGTTGTGGTATCCCAGGATATTTTTTATCTGCGAAAGCATAATAAAAATCGCGTCTCAATGCATCACATGTTTCTGTGTTTGCAAATAGCGACATGGGGCGTTGAGAAATAAAATTGTAGGCTTTTATGTCATCTAGGCCTGCTATGTGATCCTTATGAGAGTGAGTAAACAAAACAGCATCTAAATGTGCAACATGTGAGCGCAGCATTTGATAACGAAAATCTGGGGTAGTATCGATAACAACAACAGTCTTGTCCGATTTAATCAAAATACTGCTTCTTAAGCGCGTATCTTTTATATTTTTTGAGCTGCAGACAGCACATTGGCATGCAATCATGGGAACTCCGCTACTCGTTCCAGTTCCCAAAAATTCTATTGTATGCCCCAAGTAGGATTGATTTAGGTATAATGCTAAAGATGTGACTAATTAAGCGACCATCTCAGGTTTTGTGATAACTTCCTCAAACATTTTTCTGCTTTCAGCACTCAGGTGATCAGCTTCAATATTCAAAATAGGTAACAAATCAATTAAGGTATTGATTCGTCCTTCTGTTTGTAAGAATTTATTTAAGACAACAACTCGCTTAGATTCCAAGATGCAATATCCACTTTGAAAAGTACCTCTTTCATAACGAATAATATATCCAACCTCAGATACAATCTTTTCTATTTTCTCCAACGTAGCGGGTGTATATCGGATTTTCATCGTTTGGGATTTTTACAAATTTACTGAATGATAAAAGTCATTATGCAGTGAATCGAAATTAGTTGTAAACATTTTGCCCCTTATTTGTTAATAATCATGTAGACATTGATTCTGTCCTTACACAACTATGAAAAATTAACAAAGAGTAAAGCATATGAGTATTTTTAACCATGTATTGAAATTGAATAAAGTTGATTAAATCCATGTTTGCCTTCATACCTTTGCAAAGGGCCAAATAAAAAATAATAATTTACGTATTCATGTCATTTAGAAAAATAATAAACGACCCTGTTCATGGATTCATCACTATAAGTGATCCACTTATATTTGAACTTATCTCACATCCTTGGTTTCAGCGTTTAAGAAGAATAAATCAAATGGCAATGTCTTACCTGGTTTATCCAGGTGCTGTTCACTCTAGGCTTCATCATGCACTTGGTGCATACCATTTGATGCATAATGCTTTGTACGAGCTGAGGACTAAAGGAATTGAAATTACACCAGCTGAAGAGCAAGCTGCTAAAATCGCCATTTTACTTCATGATATTGGACATGGTCCATTCTCACATGCCCTTGAATCATTACTCGCAAAGGATATCGAACACGAAACCCTTTCATTAATGATCATGAAAACGCTGAATGAGGAAATGGATGGAAAGCTCTCTATGGCTATTGAAGTGTTTAAAAATACATACCATAAAAAGTTTCTGCATCAACTTGTCAGTGGTCAGTTGGATGTTGACCGAATGGACTATTTAACAAGAGATAGTTTTTATACTGGAGTTATTGAAGGAATGATTGGATATGATCGAATCATAAAAATGATTACGGTGCATGATGGAGAGCTCATGGTTGAAGAAAAGGGAATCTATACCATTGAGGAATTTTTAGTTTCTAGGAGATTAATGTATTGGCAAGTGTATCAGCACAAGACAGTGCTAAGTGCAGAAATGACACTTGTTAAAATCCTTGAACGAGCGAAGTGGCTATTTCTAAAAAATAGATTACGTGTAGACGAAGACAACCGATTGGGCAAACTCCTGTTCAAAGAAATAAGCCACTTTGAAAAATCTCATTTATCCATGTTTTGCGATTTGGATGATAGTGATATCCTTTTTTCTATAAAAAACTGGAAAACCCACCCTGACCCGGTACTCTCTTTGTTGTGTAATGCCCTTTTAAGCAGAGACCTTCTAAAACTTAGGTTACAATCAGAACCTATAACCATTGAAGAATTAGCAGAAAAAAAAGAGGCATTGGAGACAAAGCTTTCTATTTCGTCGGAAGATAGCTCGTTTTTAGTATTCCTTGGCGAGGCTGAAAATAGCTTATACGACCCCAACAATGAAAAAATCAATATGCTATTCAAAGATGGTCGGGTTCGAGATATCTCTCAAGTAGACACACCGCTCATCCATCAAAACCTATCACGTCCTGTAAAAAAATTTTACATTTGTTTTTACCAACCATAGTTTGGTGAGTCCAACCAACATTAACAATCTGGAAATAGGGTTTTAGTCCACTAACCGGATTCAACATTATAACATGCAGTTTTCAGCACAACAAATAAGCGCTTTAATTGGGGGGAAGATTGAAGGAGATGCCAATAAACATATTGGTGCATTTGCCAAAATCGAGGAAGCTCAGCAGGCAGATCTTGCCTTTTTAGCTAACCCTAAATATGAGGAATTCTTATATACAACACAAGCAGGTATTGTTATAATTGATGAAAAGCTGGAATTAAAGTCACCTATCAATTCAACATTGATTCGCGTAAAAGATCCATATGCCTCATTTGCTCAGCTCATGCAACATTATCAGCAGATTTCAGCCCAACAATTAGTAGGCATTCAGGAGCCATCTTATATACATCCATCTGCAACTATTGGCAGAGATGTATTCATTGGAGCCTTTTCATACATAGGAGAACATGCTATTATTGAGGATAATGTAAAAATTCATCCCCAAGTTTTTATAGGAAATAAAGTGAAGGTTGGGCAAAATTCAGTTTTACACCCGGGCGTAAAGATTTACCATGAATGCCAGATTGGTCAAGAGGTAACTATTCATGCTGGCACCGTAATAGGAAGTGATGGATTTGGATTTGCGCCGACAGCTGATGGTTCTTATCAAAAAGTGCCTCAACTCGGCAATGTAGTAATTGAAGATCATGTTGAAATAGGTGCTAATACGTGCATTGATCGAGCTACGATGGGGTCAACCACCATAAAAAGAGGGACAAAATTGGATAATCTTCTTCAAGTTGGCCATAATGTGGAAATAGGCGAAGACAGCGTAATCGCAGCTCAAACCGGAATCAGCGGTAGCACAAAAATTGGGAAAAGGGTTATGATTGGCGGTCAGGTTGGAATAAATGGGCACATTACCGTTGCTAATGGAACTAAAGTTGGCGGACAGAGCGGTATCACCAAAACCATAAAAGAGCCCAATACATCCTTGAACGGCACGCCAGCAGTTGATTATATGGCCTCTATGAGGTCGCAGGCTATGCTTAGGAGGTTACCTGAACTCGAGAAAAAAATTAAAGAATTAGAAATGCTCTTAGCAGAATTAAAAAATAGTTAAACTGCGTTTTTAAACTGCCATTTATTATAAATCAAGTCATTACAGAGGCCATTGACCTATAAAAATGGCTTATCTTCGCAGTCAATATTTTTTGATGAAAGATAACTTCAATCAAGACAAGCAGCATACCGTAAAAGGACCCGTTAGTATATCTGGAACCGGGCTACACACAGGAATTTTAGTGGACATGGTATTGAATCCCGCTAATCCGGGATTTGGCATACAGTTTAAGCGGACTGATTTGCCCGGGCAGCCTATTGTAAAGGCGGATTGCGATTTGGTAACAGATACCTCTAGAGGAACAACCCTAGAAGACAATGGCGCCAAAGTAAGCACTGTAGAACATATTCTAGCTGCTTTAGTTGGAATGGGAGTAGATAATTGTCTTGTTGAAATTAATGGCCCTGAAATTCCAATCATTGATGGAAGCTCACAGCCCTTTATTGAGATCCTGGAAAAAGTTGGTATCGAAGAACAAGATGCAACCAAACATTGGTATACAATAGACACGAATATTTCATATTACCATGAAGACAAACGTGTCGAGATGATTGCCATGCCAGCGATAGAATATAAAGTAACTACCTTGATTGACTTTAATAGTCCAGTCTTGGGAACCCAGCATGCAGGTCTCAAAAATATAACAGACTTCAAAATAGAAATAGCTCCGTGTAGAACATTCTGCTTTCTTCATGAACTTGAAACCCTGCTTGCCAACAACCTCATCAAAGGCGGTGACATCAACAACGCGATAGTTGTGGTTGACAAACCTGTTACAGAAGCTGAAATGGCTAGATTAGCGGGTATCTTTAAGAAAGACAAAATTGAAGTTGAAAATGGAGGCTATTTGAATAACCTTGAATTACGATTTCCAAATGAGCCTGCCCGTCATAAATTATTGGATGTTATTGGTGATTTAGCATTGATAGGCTATCCAATCAAAGCGCATATCATCGCGAACAGACCAGGTCATTTTTCAAATGTTGAATTTGCAAAACTGATAAAGAATTACATTAAAAAGAACAAACACGTAAAAAACGTTCCAGTTTACGATCCAAATCAACCCCCTGTATACAATACTCAACAGATTGAAAAAGTATTGCCGCATAGGCATCCTTTTCTTCTTGTAGACAAAGTGGTTGAACTAACTGATACCCATATCATCGGTATAAAAAATGTGACATTTAATGAGAGCTTTTTCTCAGGACATTTCCCAGGGAATCCTGTAATGCCAGGCGTTATGCAGATTGAGGCATTAGCTCAAACCGGTGGTATCTTGGCAATCAATTCTCTCCCACCTGGTGAATATGATACATACTTTGTAAAAATAGACAACTGCAAATTCAAACAAAAAGTTGTTCCAGGAGATACCATGATTTTGAAAATGGAAAGAATAGGACCGATACGAAGGGGACTTTGTGAAATGCAAGGAACTGTTTACGTTGGAAATAAAATTATGACCGAAGCAATCCTCATGGCACAAATAGTCAAAAGAGAAAGGCTTTAATACAATTAGACAGAAACTATGATCCATCCACATACATACATACACCATAATGCTCGCATCGCGACTAATGTAAAGATTGATCCCTTTTCAGTAATACATCAAAATGTAGAAGTAGGTGAAGGTACATGGATTGGCAGCAATGTTACCATCATGGACGGCGCACGAATAGGGAAAAACTGTCGCATTTTTCCAGGTGCTGTAATTTCCGCTGCACCACAAGATCTAAAATTTGAAGGTGAGGAAACTAGTGTTGAGATTGGTAACAATACTACTATTCGTGAGTTCGTAACCATACATAGAGGAACTAAGGATAGATGGAAAACGATAGTTGGAGACGATTGTTTAATTATGGCCTATAGCCATATCGCACATGACTGTATCATAGGCAACAACTGCATCATGAGCAACAATACACAAATGGCAGGCCATGTCATTATGGGAGATTATGCCATTTTAGCGGGCATGTGTGCGGTGCACCAATTTGTGAAAATTGGACAACATTCCTTTGTTGCAGGAGGATCGCTAGTTAGAAAAGATATTCCACCATATATTAAAGCAGGAAGAACTCCAATCTCTTATGCAGGGGTAAACTCGGTTGGTTTAAAACGAAAAGGATTTTCAGTTGAAAAAATAAATGAAATCCTCGATATATACCGCACCATCTATAACAAAGGCCTAAACACTACTCAGGCAATGGACCTGATCGAGGAAGAGTTCCCGGTCACAGACGAGCGTGACGAAATTGTGACGTTTGTTCGTGAAAGCACTCGAGGTATCATTAAACGCTTCACTAAAAATTCAACGGATGAAGATCACGGTGATTAATGCCGGAAAACGATTCAACCGAGAATGGATTTTTAGAAACCAAAATCTGGAGCTAAATCAAGGATCTCATTATGCTATAACTGGCTATAATGGCTCAGGAAAGTCAACATTTTTGCAATGTTTAGCTGGAGCCTTGTACATCAACGAAGGTGAAATTTCCTATTCCTTATGTAATGGAAAAATCAAAGAACAAGAACAATACAAGTACTTTTCAATCTGCGCTCCGTATATGGAATTGATTGAAGAAATGACGGCATTAGAGTTTTTGAATTACCACCAAAGCTTTAAGCCATTCATAGATGAAGTGTCGCCAGAAGCGATTTTAGAGGAAATTGGACTCTCAAAAGCAAAAAACAAACAAATACGATACTATAGCAGTGGTATGAAACAACGGGTCAAACTAGCTCAAGCATTTTTTACCGATACTCCGATTTTATTCTTAGATGAACCCTGTACTAACCTTGATCAACAAGGGATTGACCTCTATAAACATCTAATTCAAGGGTACTGCAAAGACAAACTTGTTGTAATAAGCAGCAATGACAAAACTGAATACGCTAGCTGTTCACAAGAAATCAGCATGGGTGTGTAAAAAATGATAATAGAGAAGGTGCTTTGTTTCTATTTTGAAAGGTAACTTCGCAAAAAAATACCCATGCACAAGGATACCATGATTTTCGACCTGCTCAACAAAGAACTCAAAAGACAACGCGAAGGAATAGAGCTAATTGCATCTGAGAACTTTACTTCACTTCAGGTTATGCAAGCCATGGGTTCAGTAGCGACTAATAAATATGCAGAAGGGTACCCAGGTAAACGATATTATGGAGGATGTGAAGTAGTAGACGAAATTGAAACACTTGCTATCGACAGACTAAAGCAAGTCTTTAACGCAAATTGGGCAAACGTTCAACCACATAGTGGTGCACAGGCCAATACAGCTGTTTTTCTTGCTTGCCTAAAGCCTGGAGACAAGATATTAGGACTTGATTTAAGCATGGGTGGCCACTTAACACATGGAAGTCCAGCCAATTTCAGCGGTAAAACCTACCAAGCTTTCTTTTATGGAGTAGACCGTGAAACCGGTTTGGTTAATTATGAACAGCTTGAGCAAACAGCACGCGCTGAAAAACCCAAAATGATCATCTGTGGTGCATCAGCATACAGTCGCGATTGGGATTACGCAAGAATTCGAGCAGTTGCAGATGAAATAGGCGCATTAGTTTTAGCTGATATCGCACATCCTGCCGGTCTCATTGCTGCAGGATTACTAAATGACCCATTCGATCATTGTCATATTGTAACCTCAACGACCCATAAGACACTAAGGGGTCCAAGAGGTGGTGTTATCATGATTAGACATGATTTTGATAACCCATTTGGCATAAAAGACCCGAAAGGGAATATAAGAAGCATGAGTGCTTTGTTAGACTTAGCTGTTTTCCCAGGTATGCAAGGTGGACCACTTGAACATGTCATTGCTGCGAAAGCAGTAGCATTCGGAGAGATTCTTGATCCTTCTTTCAAAGCATATCAACAACAAGTACAAGTTAATGCTCAAACTATTGCAAAAGCATTTACAGACAAAGGATATCATCTGATTAGTAATGGTACTGACAACCATTTGATGTTGATTGACTTGAGAAATAAAAATATAACAGGTAAAAAGGCTCAAGAAACACTGGACAGAGCTCACATTACATTGAATAAAAATGCTGTACCATTTGATGATAAAAGTCCATTTGTTACATCCGGAATCAGGATTGGTGTACCGGCTATCACAACTCGTGGATTGAAGACGCAGGATATGCAAACTGTAGCAGATATGATTGATAAAGTGTTGATGAATGCTGATGATGAAACAATAATAGCTTCAGTGAAAGATGATGTGAAATCATTCATGAAACAGTTCCCGCTCTATCCTGAACTTGGATAAATAAAAAAATATGATACAAAGAATCCAGAGCCTTTGGCTTTTATTAGCTACATCAACTGCTGCACTAGTCTGGTTTCTTCCAGTTTTCAGTGATGAAGAAACAGGAAAATACTTCTTCATCACTGAAAGCCTATTACTTCTATTGGTTGTGGTTTTTTCTGGATTAATATCCTTCGCAACAATCTTTTTCTTTAAAAAAAGGAGCACACAAAAACAATTAATCATCTTGAACATATGCGTGGCACTTGGAATAGTTGCATTAGAATATCTTCAAATTGAAAATTTTAAATCTAATTTTGGAATCAAACAAGGACATTGGCAGATTAGTGCAATCCTTCCATTCTTTATCATTTTATTTTTGTCTTTTTCATACAGAGGAATTCGTAAAGACGAAAAATTGCTAAGCAGTACAGACCGACTTAGACAATCATAAAATATGAATTCTTCAACGGCCTATTCATTCCCAGTTGAATTTCGTAATGTCGACTATGTTGCCGCTCTCTATATGGGAAATAAAAAAGCTGTAGAAGAAAAATTGCTTGGCACTGGCTTAAAGGCTGGCTTATCACTTAATGGAAATCCCATTATAGCTGTTGGATTAATTGAATATAAAGATTCAGATCTAGGTGCATACAATGAAGTTATTCTTGCTATTCCAGTAGTGCCTATATCAGAACCTTCAAGCATTCTAAATTGGCTTCAACTATATACTCCATTACATAAAAGAAAATTAGGACAATACATTTTACACATTCCTGTTACATCGAACCAGTCTATGATTGCTGGAAGGGATATTTGGGGATATCCAAAAATTGTGGCGAACATTGAACATCGATTCTTAAAGAATCATATCACTACAAAAATTACAGACACTACAACAAGCAAAGACCAGGTAATATGTGAAGGGTCTATGGGAGTAGGGATACCGATTCCGTCAATGGATTTAATGACCTATTCTTTTTTAAATAGTATCAGATTATGCACCCACGTTGACGTAGATGCACAGATGAATTGGCATCCATTTTCAAGTTTGAAAATTACTATTCAGGATGTTAACAACCCAATATCCAAAGACTTAATAGAGTTGAATGTAGTAAATAAGAAACCAGTTGTGGTGATTAGGGCATCTCAGTTTAAAGCTAAATTCAATGAAGGCCTAAAAAATAATTGATTTTATCAGCTGTATTTTCCCATTCAGGTTCAAGCATGAAACAATGCGAGGCATTTTCTATAAGAAGTGGTTCAACGCCATAAGAAACAGCCATACGAACAGTATCCTTCATAGAAACTAAAAAATCATTTTCGGCCCCTACAATCATCACTGGAACTGTTGATTTTTTAACTTTTGGAAGTCTCCAAAAAAGCATCTCAAGAAATGCCAAGAAAGATTCCTCTTGTAATTGACTTGCTAAGGAAGGCATACGTTCATCAGGAAAATCAGGTGATAACATGACAGACTTAAGTAGTTTTCGATTATTCATAATCGGTAGCCAACTAAACCGAAAAGTAGAAATAATAAATTGCAATGGTGCTTTCTGGAACAATCTTCCAGCTAGACTCCACGATCCATGACTAGGAGCGGAACATATCAATATAATCCCCTTTATATTTTCTTCACTTTGATTAATATAATGTTGAGAAATGAAGCCTCCCATGGAATGTCCAACTAAAAAGACGGGCTTACCAATTTCATGAATAACCTGTTCGATGTCTTTTACATAATCCAATACACTTGTCCATCGAAGTTGATCATTGTTCTCAGACGCGCCATGATTGCGTAAACTAACGGCAAAAACATTATACCCTTGATTAAAAAAATAAGGCATAAAATTCTTTTCCCAAACCCACGCAGCCATACACGCCCCATGAATAAAGAGAATATTTCCTTTTTCTGTGCCCTCGGGCTGTAATTTTTTAATGAGTTCTAACTTCATGTCGAATGTAATTTTTGGGCAGCTGACGAAGTAAGCGTTTTCTGAACCGATGAAAATCAACAGTAATAGTATGCCTAGGTGTGTTGATTTGATGAAAGTCTGGGTGCTCTAACTCTTCATCAACGTGCTTCTGAATATTCTTTGGTCTATGCCACTCTCCTGCCAACTCCCTTGACATAATTTTACTTTGCAACTCTGATCCAGGCCATATACAACCTAACGGTTGAAACAATCCGATAAAATATATATTATCGATGGTTGGATGAATCATCTTTAACCATAAAGGCACTTCTCCTTCGGTATAATCAATTAAGTTTCGATCAAAAAAAGGATGACTAATTATATAGCCAGTACAGGCAACGATAATATCATACGTTCCTTTCTTACCATCTTTAAAATAAACATCATTTCCATCTAGATAATCAATATCCACTTGAGGTTTTATTTTCCCATGCTTTATGGTAAAGAAAAGATCTTCATTAATTGTAGGGTGATGAGAGCCTAATGGTCCTTCAGGTTCTGGCAAACCGTATGCAGAATTCTTTCCGTTTCTAAAATATAGACTCATTGCGGAAACCTTTTGCCAAATTTTTCTGGGCAACCAATGAATCTTTGTGCTGAATACATCTGCGGGTTTCCCCATAATAAATTTTGGAGCAATCCAATATCCACGCCTCCAACTGATATCAACAGAAGAAGCCACCCTACTACTCTCTACCGCGACATCACATGCTGAATTTCCTCCACCAATAACAAGTACCCTTTTGTCTTTGAAATGTGAAAACTTTTTTACTTCATGCGAATGGATAAACTCACCCGTGAAAGACCCCTTGTATTGAGGCATTCTAGGAAGCCAATGGTGTCCATTGCAAATGGCTAATGCGTCAAAAATTTCCTGCGATTCGGTATTGTTTTGCACCGTAGTAACCAGCCATTTCTGATCAACTGTCTGTTCACAATGTTTTACAAGGGTATTGAATTGAATAAACCCATAAAGATTGAAATGCCTGGCATAGGACTGAAAATAAGCGGCTAATTGACTATGTGATGGATAATCAGGATAGTCTTCAGGCATTGGGAAGTCAGCATACTCACTTAATGTTTTAGAAGAAATGATATGAGTGGTTTCAAAGACAGAACTATGCCCAATTTTTTCATTGAACACCCAGTTTCCTCCTACTTCTTTTCCCAAATCATATACTACCACATGATGCCCTTCATCTAAAAGATTCTTTGCAGCAGTAATACCTGAGGGACCAGCACCAATAACACAAACACGTTTTGTCATATACAATCATTTAACCTCTACCAAATTAACAAAAAACAATAGAAGTACAAGCCATACTGATAAAACTGTTTCATGCTTAGATTCACTTGAAAGTTATAAATGAACAGGTGAGTGGAATGTCAAAGACTGACAATCCATGGTTTTCTGCAATAGGAATAACCGTTCATAAAAAAAATGAAAAATAAGCTCTGCTCCTTATTCATTAAACTAAAAGGTTCCTAAATTGCAAACATAAACACACAAATATGAAATTATTTAAAACTTTATTAGTGGCCTTTGCTGGTCTATTTTTTTCTAGCTATGCTATTTCACAAACTGCAGATGACATTGTAAATAAGAACATAGATGCAATCGGAGGGAAAGAAAACTGGAGAAAAATTCAGTCGATGAGATCAGAAGCAACGCTTAATACCCAGGGAATTGAGATTCCAGTAGTAATAACTCAGGTTCACAACAAAGCTGCTAAACAAGAATACTCCGTAATGGGAATGAGTGGATATTCCATTATTAGTGTTGATGGTGGATGGAATTTCAATCCAATGCAGGGACAAAGCAAACCAGAACCGATGTCCCAAGAAGAGTTGAATATCGGAAAAGAGCAGCTGGACATTCAAGGTGAACTATTAGATTACAAGCAAAAGGGGCATAACGTTCAAATACTAGAAAGCGAGGATGTTGATGGCACTCTTTGTTTAAAACTAAAGCTGACAAGAAAAAGTGGCAGGGAATCTTTTATTCTAATTGATCCTAAAACATTTTATGTAGTTAAAACTGTAAGTAATATTATAGTAAACGGTCAAGAAATAGAGTCTTCCGTGACATTAAGCAATTATCAAAAATTACCTGAGGGCATAGTAGTTCCATTTACTATGGAAAATAATCAATTGCCTGCACCTATTAATTTCAGTAAGATTGAAGTGAATCCAAAAATAGATGATTCTGTTTTCAAAGTACAACAATAATAATACTTAACATAAAAGAGCCAGCATGATGCTGGCTCTTCCCTTTCAAAAAAACTATTTTCTGTATAGCCACATTACCACGTGGCTATTTTTATTCTGCTTCTTCGCCAGTATAAATTCTCTTTAATTTCAACGTCTTTACAGGGGCAACCACCAACGGAAATTTTTCTAACGTTACATTGCTTGCATCTAGCCCAAACCCTTTTTCTTCTGAAAGAGAAACTTCTTTCAGCCAGAAATACAACTTCATTACAACTCTTTCCCAGAATGGGAGCTCATTATCTTGACTCAAGAATTTCTCCATCACCACAAATTCAAAATCTCCCGCAATATTATTTCGTTGAAGGCTATCGTAACGTGAAACAATGTTAACTTCCTTGTTAGACACCATGTCTTCTACAACCTTTCTAAACATTAAATTGACTTTAGGTTGTACCCTAAACCCTAGACGAAAATCAATACGAATCACTTCATTAGGAATGATAGTTTGCACTTCATATTCGCATGTATATGGATCATCAAGAGTATCAACATGCACAAACCAGTATATATCAGCCCTTTTAGGCTTCTTATTCAATATGGAGTGAATTATTTTATATTCGATCTCTTTAGGATTATTTGCACTGCTCAAATACACTAAATGAGTTGCATATTTATTGATAGAAGAGTCATTACTTAACTCCTGTAATACTGGGAGATAATTTTCCAACCTAGAAAATTCCACATACCTGTTTTTAATTTTCCGAGATTTAAACCAAACGTACATGATAAGAAATAGAAGGCCTCCAACAATCAGTGTTACAAATCCCCCATGTGGAAACTTATCAAGGTTTGCAAATAGAAAACTAAATTCAATGCTGAAATAAACAATCAAGTAGAGATAAATCCATATTGAACTCACTCGATGGAGCACCAGATAGTTTGCAAAAAGAATAGATGTGGCAATCATACACAACGTGATGGCAAGGCCATACGCAGCTTCCATATTACCTGAATTTTTGAAATACAGTACTATACCGCAACATCCGAGAAAAAGAAGGGCATTAATAGCCGGGATAAACAACTGTCCTCTTTCTTCAGAAGGATAATTTATTTTAAATCGAGGCCATAAGTTTAACCGCATGGCTTCACTAATCAATGTAAATGACCCACTTATCAAAGCTTGGCTTGCAATAATTGCTGCAGCCGTTGCAATGATGATGCCAATAAGCAAAAACGAATGTGGCATTACTGCGAAAAAAGGATTTTGAAGTGGTAATGCAGTGGGATTGGCCGCAAGGAAACCAGCTTCCTTCATTAAACTACTATTGGCATATAGTTTGCCTTGCTCTCCCAGCAAGTAAGCCCCTTGTCCGAGGTAATTCAAAATCAAGCAAAGTTTTACGCCAATCCATGAAAAACGGATATTATTCTTTCCGCAATGCCCTAGATCTGAATATAATGCTTCAGCACCTGTGGTACAGAGAAATACAGCGCCTAATATCCAAAATCCTTTGGGGTAATTGACCAATAAATTTACAGCGTAGTGTGGGCTAAAAGCCTTTAAGATATTCCAGTCCAATGAAATATCCATTATTCCAAGAACAGCCAACATGAGGAACCATATAAACATGATCGGTCCAAACATTTTTCCAATGGTAGCAGTTCCAAATTGCTGCATAAAGAACAGAAACGCCAATATACCCAAAACGATATATACAATTTCCATTTCCTTAATGGCAGCAAACCTTGGTAATTGAGTTAAACCCTCTACAGCAGAGGTTACAGAGATGGGGGGAGTAATCATACCATCAGCCAGCAGGGCTGCACCTCCAATCATTGCAGGAGCAACCAACCATTTCTTTCTTCGCCGTACTAAGGTATAAAGTGAGAAGATTCCACCCTCACCACGGTTGTCTGCCCTAAGTGTCAGAATCACGTATTTTATAGTAGTCTGTAGGGTTAGGGTCCATATTATACATGAAATACCCCCTAAGATTAAATCTTCAGTAATTACTCTTCCGTTTATTATGGCGCTAAAAACGTAAAGTGGAGAAGTTCCTATGTCTCCGTAAATGATACCTAATGCGATTAGTAACCCAGCGCCGGTTACCTTGTTTAAATTTTTACTCACTGTAGCAGAAATTATGTTGCCATAAAATGGCACAACAAAGCTATATGAAAAATTGCTTGTTTTACAAATGAGCTCAAAAATTAAAATTTATATAAAAAAAGTGCTTGTTTACGAGAAAAGAGGCTCGATAAAAGTTTGTTTGAATGTGTTCGCGTAATTTTAAGGAACAATACCACAAACATGAAAAATACAGTATTCATCTCCTTTTTGATGCTTTGGGCAGGGATTCTACAGGCACAAAATATCAATTACTCTATTCCAGACAGGGATGATACCAAAGACATGAACTTTGAGATCATCGGTAAAGTATCTGGGAATTATAGCATTTATAAAAACAACAGGAATAGTCACGATATCTGTATTTACAACAACGAGATGGAGTTGAAAAACAGAATTAGGATGGAATTTTTACCAGAACGAATTACCAATGTAGATTTTGTAGCCTATGGAGATTTTTATTATATGATTTATCAATATCAAAAAAAGAATATCCTTCACTGCGAAATGATCAAACTAAATGGTGAAGGAAAATTAATGACAGAGGCTGTTGAACTTGACACCACACAAATTTCAGGATCAAGTGAAAATAAAATTTATAGTGTAATCAATAGCGATGACAAAAAAAAGATCCTTGTATTTAAGGTGAAGCGCCAACATGAAAAAGGATACCAAATAACTTCCTTATTATACGACAATCAAATGAGTTTGATAAAAAGAAGTGTTTTCACCCTTCAAGTAAACAATAAGGATGGGCTGTTTACAGATTTCTTGTTAGACAATGATGGTGACTTCGTAGTTGGATTATGCGGCAGGTCAGGAAATAGAGAATATATAAACAAATTTGAGTTATTATTTAAAAAAGCAGATGAAGATAGGCCTACTCTCATCCCTGCCAATTTAGACGACAAGACGTTGGATGAAGTCAAAATCAAATTTGACAATTATAATAAACGCATTATTACCACTTCCTTGTACTATAAATTAAAGAAAAGTAATATTGACGGCATCTATTCTATGATTTGGGATAAAAAAAATCAAACCATTTTAAGTGAAACAAGTTTTCAATTTAATGATAGCATCCGATTAGATGCAAAAGGAGAATCTGGTGCACTCAAAACTGCTTTCAATGATCATTTTATAAAACAAGTCATTCCCCTCCAAGATGGTGGTTATGCAGTAACTACTGAATTATATTACTCAAGTTCCAAGTCTAATGTATGGAACAGATATGATTACTTGTATGGTAATAATATGTTTTTCCCATATAGCTATGGCTACTACAGTCCATTCAATAGGTTTAATTATATGGGGTATTATGACCCTTTTAATAGATTTAATATGGGCAATCAAGTTCGATATACGTGTGGGAATATAATGGTTTTTTTCTTTGAAGCTGATGGATCATTACGATGGAATAATACAATAAGGAAAAGTCAATTTGACGACAATACTGATTCCTATCTTTCTTATCAGCTATTTAATACAGGAGCAGATCTACGATTTCTATTTAACCAAAAAGAAAAAAGAGAGTTTTTACTCAACAGCGTTAGCGTAGATAGCGATGGCAAAATAAAAAGGCAGCCTACACTTAAAAATCTCAATAGAGACTACGAGTTCATACCAAAATATGGAAAACAGGTTGGACTCAGGCAAGTAATCCTACCTTGTATGTACAAGAACTATATTTGTTTCGCAAAACTAGACTTTTGATACACAGCGCGTGATTCAACTTTTCAAAAATAATAACCCTCTTGCACTCCTAATACTGGCATGTATTGCAGCAATTCCGCATTTTCATGCCCCTTCTTCGCAATTAGTATTGAATATACCTATAGAGCATGAACCATTAGGAGATTTGTTTCAAAAAGCAACCAATCATTTTTTTGAGACAAAATCTATTTGGAATTCAATTTTATCCATAATCATAATTTTAACTGAAGCACTTGCACTGAATAAAATCATTACGGATATAAAACTAATTGACCGTCCGGGGTTTATTCCTGCACTATGCTTTGTACTGTTTTCAAGCTTAATTCCTGCTCAATACCAATCATACAATTTATTAACTAACGGACTGATACTGATTGTTCTTAACAATATTGCAGCCTTCTACAAAAAAGATAAACCAAACAGCGCTATTCTATTGGCCAGTTTTACTGCTGGCATCATTGCCGGTTTTAGTCCAGGCAATCTTCCACTTTTTTTATGGCTAAGTGGCGCTTTGTTTATTATGCGTCCTGCATCCCTAAGAGAATGGATGTTAATGATAACAGGATTTGTTCTACCCTACTATTTTTTAATAGCAGGCCTTTACTTAGCGAATAGTTTAGATTTAGGGACAATCTTTCACTTTCAAAAAGCAGACTTAAAGTTTCCTCATTTGCCTACTCCATTTTGGATACGATCAGCCTTTTTCTTTGTCTTGCCATTATTTGGCTTTATTTACTATTTCAATAATTTAACTAAGATGCTCATACAAGCTAGAAGAGTGCATACCATAATCTTTTTGTTATTTCTAGCCAGCAGTTTAATGGCCTTCTTACGGATTGAACACGCACCTTTTAGCTTTTTCATTATTACCATACCAGCCTCTATTTTGGCTTCACCCTTATTTGGATCATCAAAGCGTGCATTTTTACCCAATTTATTACTCTTGATTGTATTATTTCTTTGCTTAATTGGTTAAACTTTTCAGTCTTATCAGCACATTGACAGAAAGGTTATAAATTTGCATTAAATAGACCTATTATGAAGTTTGGTGTTATTATTTTCCCGGGTTCCAATTGCGATCAAGATATGGTTGGAGCGTTACGAAATGACCTTGGACAGGAAGTAATTGAGCTTTGGCACAAAGACAATGATTTATCGTCATTCACAACAGAAGACTGCATCATATTACCTGGAGGATTTTCTTTTGGCGACTACCTTAGATGTGGTGCTATCGCTAGGTTTAGTCCGATGATGCAACAAACAATAGCTTTTGCTCAACGAGGTGGAAAAGTATTTGGTGTGTGCAACGGCTTTCAAATTTTATGTGAGTCTGGATTGCTTCCAGGCGTGCTTTTAAAAAATGCCAATCAACAATTTATATGTAAAAATGTCTTTATTATAGGTGAAGAAAAAAAGCCACTCATGATACCTATTGCACATGGGGAAGGACGATTTCATGCAGATGAAAATACACTTCAAGAACTAATCAAAAATAACCAAGTAATCTATCGCTATTGTGATGCAGATGGAGCTATCACACCGGAAGCTAATCCAAATGGAGCTGCTTACAATATAGCTGGTATCTGCAATAAAGAAAGAACTGTATTTGGCATGATGCCCCATCCTGAAAGGGCATGCGCTGAAAAACTAAATAACATCGATGGAAAAACGGTTTTCCAAAGCTTATTCTTGAATCATATCAAAGAAGCTATTCTGTCGTAAAATATAATTATGTATAAAATCAACATTCTACTTTGCTTACTTTTCCTCGGCCTAACCAAAGGAAGCTTTGCGCAGTTTGGTTCAGCCAAACAAGTAAGTTGGACCACTGCCGTAAAAAAAGTAGGGGATAAAAAATATGAAATTCGCCTCACGGCAACTATTGCAGGCAATTTCCACTTGTATTCTCAAGAGCAACCTGTTGAAGATCCTCCCGCAACCACAATAGCCTATCAGCCAAATCCATTATTGAAGATGGATGGAAAACTTATTGAACAAGGAAAGAAAATTACGAAATATGAAGAAGCCTGGCCCGGTAATGTAAATTTTTATGAAAAGACAGTAACCTTTGTGCAGGTAGTAAATGCCAAAACCAAGGCTAAAACAAACCTGAATGGAAAAGTAGTATACACGGTCTGCAATGACCAACTTTGTCTACCCACATCAGAATTTAATTTCAAAATACCCATAGGAGGATAACCCTATACAATAACCCTCATGCTAAAATATAAAGCCCTAGCCCTAGCCTTGTTGCTTACATTGTCTTTGATGGGTCAGGGTCAAGGTGGCCTTCATTGGAATGCCAGATCAGAGAAAATTTCGACAACTAAATACAAGTTGGTTTTTGAAACCAACAACGATGAACATTGGGAAATTTATTCCCCCTCTTCAACATTTGAGGGCATAGAGGCTGCTGCCCTCACCCTTTCAGATCCATCCATTAAAATTCTCGAAAAACTAACGGCTTTAGGGGTTTCAGAAAAAATCAAAAGTGACTTGTTTGAACAACAGCAATTTGAAGTATTTAAAAATAAAGTTAGTCTTGAAGCTACCATTGAGTTTGCTAGCATAGTTCCCGGAGATATACAGACTAGCCTAAGTTTCACTTATGGAAAGGGCGATGCATTTTATCCTGGAGAAGTAGAAAAATTCACCATACCACTATTGGGAGGGAAAAGCAATACATCAAGGATATTAATCCCGGGTTTAGACCCTTCAAAACCAGTCCGTACTTGCGGAGCAACCACAGAAGAAAAACAAAGCAGTTTGTGGGGTATTTTTCTCTTAGGTATACTTGGAGGTCTAGTTGCCCTGATTACGCCATGTGTCTTCCCTATGGTTCCATTAACGGTCTCATTTTTTACAAAACACAGCAGCCATAAGGGTTCAGGCAAAAAACTCGCGATACTTTATGGCTTTTTCATCTTTTTAATTTACTCAGCATTTAGTATCCCATTTCACTTAATAGGAAATGTAAGCCCAACAATCTATAATGACATTGCAACCAATGTATACCTCAATGTTGCTTTCTTTGCCATTTTTATCTTTTTTGCCATATCCTTTTTTGGATTTTATGAAATTACCCTACCGGGTGGTCTTGCCAACTCTACTTATGCCAAACAGGGATCTGGTATCACTGGAGTATTCTTTATGGCCCTTACCTTGGCTATAGTATCCTTTTCATGTACGGGCCCTATACTTGGTACGCTGCTTGTTGGTACTGCCACAGAAGGAGCCTGGCCACTCACAGCAGGCCTTGCCGGATTTGGATTAGCCTTAGGACTTCCCTTCGGATTATTTGCCCTTTTTCCGCATTGGCTGAATTCACTTCCTAAAAGTGGTGGTTGGTTAAATACCGTTAAAGTCATTTTAGGTTTCATTGAATTAGCATTAGCCCTGAAATTTTTATCAAATGCAGATCTAGTTGCACACTGGTCTATTGTGAAAAGAGAAATATTCTTTGGGGTCTGGATTATCATTTTCATCGCACTATTTCTGTATCTACTCGGCTTGATACATTTCCCTCATGAATCCAAGTCAGAAAAGATTCACCCAGCAAGAAAAATACTCGGTTTAATAGTCCTATTATTTACGCTCTATCTTCTACCTGGCATAACTAATACAAAATGGGCAAACCTTAATATCGTAAGTGGTTTCCCTCCACCAGCTTGCTATAGTGTATATGCAGCCCCTGTAAATTGTGAGGAACCATTAAAAGATTATAATGAGGCATTAGCACTTTCCCAAAAACTCAATAAACCTATACTGATAGATTTTACCGGATGGGCTTGTGTTAATTGTAGGAAAATGGAAGAAAATGTATGGATTAAGCCAGAAGTAAGAAGTGTTATGGAGAAATTCATTTTAGTATCTCTTTATGTTGACGACAAGCGCATATTACCCGCTGATCAACAATCAAATTATACAACAAAATCTGGAACAACCATTCACATTACTACAGTGGGCGATAAATGGGGAGTATTTGAAACTGAAAACTTTAATGCCAGTTCTCAACCACTATATGCGCTAATATCACCGAATGAGCAGCTTCTTACTACTCCAATTGGATATACTCCGAATTCTACCGAATATGCTGCATGGTTACAATGTGGATTTGATGCATTTAAAGAGCTCAATAGCTCTAAATAAAAAAAGGGCAGAAACTGCCCCTTTAATATATAAATCGATTCTTAAGTTTACAATGCTACTTGATGTTCTACCATCATCTTGCGAAGATTAATCAAACCATAGCGCATTCTTCCTAAAGCTGTATTAATGCTGCAATTGGTTTTTTCAGAAATTTCCTTGAAGCTAAGATTAGCAAAATGCCTCATTACAATTACTTCCCTCTGGTCTTCAGGCAACATATCAAGCATCTGGCGCACCTTAGCGTGGCTCTGTGACTTCATTATTTTACCATCAATGCCTTCTTCAGACACATTAATGGTTTCAAAGATGTCGAAATCTTCATTGTTGTTCTGAACTAGAGGAGAACGCTTTACTTTTCTGAAGTGGTCAACACAAAGATTATGCGCGATTCTCAATGCCCAAGGTAAAAATTTACCTTCGTCAGTATAGTTTCCGGTACGTAGTGTGTCTATTATTCTTATAAATGCATCTTGGAAAATATCTTCCGCAAGATTTTTGTCTTTTACAAGCAATACAATAGACGTAAAGATTCTGTCTTTGTGTCTTTTTATCAACTCTTCCAATGCTTCGGAATTTCCGTTAATAAAAAGCTGAATCAGCTGTTGGTCGGTTAGGGTTGTAATGGATTTCATTTGAATGGTTTTTTTGGTTTGGATTTGGATTGGTTGATATCGAAAAAATTGGTGAACTAATTTGTTGTCTGCTCATTCATTTCAGCGATACCGTATGTCAAAACTAGACTAATTGAAAGTTGCACAAAGTTTTTAAGAAGTTATTTTTAGCAAATACGTATTTTGTTGTAGGCCCCTTAAGCGTATAAATGTCAACACTATGTTAAGGGCATGGGAAAACTACGTATTTAGCATTAGCCACATTCCCATTATCTTTGTGAAATCATTATGTCAAAAGTCAAGCCAGTAAAGGAAAACATTACATCAGCAAAAAAAATTACACCTCATGACTCCATTTACATTCATGGGGCGCGTATGCATAATCTACGAAACGTAAACGTAGAAATACCTAGGAATAAACTCATCGTAGTTACGGGAGTTTCCGGTTCCGGAAAATCATCATTGACCATCGATACACTGTTTGCAGAGGGTCAAAGAAGGTATGCAGAGAGTTTAAGTGCTTATGCAAGACAATTTTTAATGCGCCTTGACAAGCCAGATGTTGATTATATTTCTGGACTTTGTCCTGCTGTTGCCATCGAACAAAAAGTTGTTTCACGTACACCCCGATCTACTGTAGGTAGCATGACTGAGATTTATGATTACTTAAAACTGTTATATGCTAGAGTAGGTACAACCCTATCACCGATATCTGGTAAGGAAGTAAAGAAAGACGATACAACAGACGTATTAAAGAGTATTCAAACATTCCATAATTCAGATAAAATATATTTACTAGTTCCATTTATCATTTCTAAAAACAGAAAAGTAGAAGAAGAGCTTAGTATATTAATGCAAAAAGGATTTTCAAGACTTTTCTTGAATGATAAAAATGAAATTCTTCAAATTGAAGAATTAATAGCTCTAAAGAAATGGAAGCCAAATCAAGACACCTATTTGTTGATAGATCGATTTGTAGTAAAAGATTTTGAAGAAGATGAGGAAAATAGAATTTTAGATTCATTATCTCTAGCTTTTTATGAAGGCGAAGGGGTTTTATATATAAAGCGAAATGATGAACCCCCAATCAGGTATTCAAATAAGTTTGAGATGGATGGCATCAAATTTGAAGAACCTGTACCCAACTTATTTTCATTCAATAATCCATATGGTGCATGCCCAACCTGTGAAGGATATTCTCAAGTACTTGGGATTGATGCAGATCTTGTTGTGCCAGACCACAGACTAAGTGTTTTTGATGGAGCCATTGCACCATGGAAAGGAGAAAAAATGAATTGGTGGAGGGAACAATTTATAAAAGGGTCAAAACATTTCGACTTTCCTATCCATCGACCATATTCAGAACTCAGCACAGCAGAGAAAGATATTCTCTGGAAAGGAAATAAACACGCGCATGGAATTAATGACTTCTTCAAGGAAGTTGAAGAGAATCTGTATAAGGTTCAATTCAGAGTCATGCTATCTCGATACAGAGGCAGAACAATTTGCCATGACTGTCAGGGCTATAGGTTAAGACAGGAGGCTCTATATATAAAGATAAATGGACTTCATATAGGAGAACTTTGCAGAATGCCAGTAAGAGACTTGGCAGATTGGCTCAAAAATTTAAAACTGAGCTCCTATAAATCGGCAGTTGCGAAACGAATCATGCTAGAACTCACGCAACGCCTTGAGACCATGCTTGATGTTGGACTTGGATACCTAACACTAGAACGATTGGCAAATAGCCTAAGCGGAGGTGAAAGTCAACGCATACAACTTACCCGTTGTCTAGGCAGCAACCTAACCAACTCTCTATATATTCTTGACGAACCATCTATTGGATTGCATAGTCGTGATACAGAACGATTAATTAAAGTATTAAAAAACTTACGCGATCTTGGAAATACCGTTGTGGTGGTTGAACATGATGAGCAAATTATGCGGGAGTCTGATTATATTATAGATATGGGGCCATTTGCTAGTCATCTGGGAGGTGAAGTAGTAGCTGCAGGAAATTATAATGAATTAATAAAATCTCCCCGAAGTTTAACCGGTGCTTACTTGAGAGGTGATGAAAAAATTGAACCTCCCAAAGAAGTAAGAAAATGGAAACAATCCATACAAGTGCTTGGTGCTTACGAAAACAACCTTCAACATATTGATGTTGAATTTCCCCTAGGCATATTAACTGTGGTGAGTGGGGTTAGTGGAAGTGGAAAAACTACACTCATCAAAAAAATATTATTCCCTGCCTTAGAAAAAAATATCACAGGAATTTCTGACAAAGCAGGACAACATAAAGCCATATCAGGAGACATTAATCTCATCAAACATGTTGAAATGATTGATCAGAATCCAATTGGCAAATCATCTAGAAGTAATCCCGTTACGTATATTAAAGCATGGGATGGCGTTAGAGACCTCTTTGCCTCACAATCCTTAAGTAAAATAAGAGGCTACTTACCCAAGCATTTTTCATTCAATGTAGATGGAGGACGCTGTGATGCCTGCAAAGGAGAAGGAGAACAAACAGTTGAGATGCAATTTCTAGCTGATGTACATCTAGTGTGCGAAAGCTGTGGCGGGAAAAAATTCAAAGAAGAAGTACTAGAGGTACAGTATAAAAGCAAGAACATTTTTGAAATACTTGAACTAAGCGTTGATGACGCAATCGAATTCTTTATCGACGAAAAAGACGTTGCTAATAAATTAAAACCACTCAGTGATGTGGGATTGGGATATATAAAACTTGGGCAATCCAGCAATACCCTATCAGGTGGTGAGGCACAACGCGTTAAATTAGCAAGCTTTCTAGGTAAAGGGAAAGGGCATCAAGATAAGATTCTATTTATTTTTGATGAACCCACAACTGGATTACACTTTCATGACATCAAAAAATTACTAAAATCATTTAATGCGTTAATTGATCAGGGACACTCAATCATAGTTATTGAACACAATATTGATGTCATACAGTCCGCAGATTGGGTTATAGAACTTGGCCCAGAAGCAGGAGACGAAGGCGGCAAATTAGTTTATGCTGGAATTCCACAAAAAATGCGACAATGCAAATCTAGCAGGACTGCTCGGTTCCTTAAACCCTAAATTTGCCATTGATTCATTTCTAATAGAATCAGTTCAATTTTCGTAACTTAATGCTATCATTGATTCAGAAAAAAATACAAGATGAAACAATCTAGAAGAAAATTTATTTACAATGCTGCGCTTACAGCCATTGGCACAGCATTTTTACAAGAGCAAATTTTTGCTGCCACTAAAAAGGGACAATTAACAGGAATTCAACTCTATTCAGTAAGAGCCGACATGAAAGCTGACCCACTAGGAACGCTACAAAAGCTTTCTGCCATGGGATATAAGCATGTTGAGCATGCAAATTATGTAGATAGAAAATTTTATGGTTGGTCAGCAACTGAATTTAAAAAAATTCTAAATGACCTTGGTATGAAGATGCCAAGTGGACATACTGTAATGAGCCCTAAGCATTGGGATGCCTCCAAGAAAGATTTTACTGATGGTTGGAAGTACACTATAGAAGACGCCGCAACCATGGGTCAACTATTCGTAATCAGTCCATCTATTGAAGAAAGCATGAGAAAAGACGTAAATGAACTTAAGGCTTTTCTTAATGTATTTAATAAATCAGGAGAGCTTTGCCAAAAAGCTGGAATGAAATTCGGATACCATAACCATGATTTTGAGTTTAGAGAACAACTGGATGGCAAATCCCTGTATGATATTATTTTGAGCGAAACAGACCCTAACTTAGTTATGCAGCAGTTGGATATTGGAAACATGATTAATGGAGGAGCAAAAGCATTGGATATTATGAAAAAATATCCAGGAAGATTCGAGTCTATGCACGTAAAAGACGAAATCAAATCTACAGAAGGGAATGATGAATTTGAATCCACGATACTAGGTAAAGGAGTAGTTCCTGTGAAAGAAATTATTGACTTAGGTAAAAAATGGGGAACAAAGCACTTCATTGTTGAGCAAGAGTCTTATCAAGGAAAAGCACCTATTGATAGTGCAAAAGAAGATCTAGATATCATGAAAAAATGGGGATATTAATAAACTCATAATAATTAAACCGGACAACATTGTCCGGTTTAATTTTATAAACAGCTTTCAACCGCTATATATATAATACAAACATAGAACTTGTCTTTGTTAAATAAAACAGCATGTCAATTCGCTCAGTAAAAAATACGGTTCTAAAAAAAATAGGCCAAGTCTTTGGACCAGGCCTAATTACAGGTGCAAGCGATGATGATCCTTCAGGCATTGCTACCTATTCACAAGCCGGGACATTATTTGGATTGAATACATTATGGACAGCGGTTTTTACATTCCCTTTAATGGCCGCATTGCAAGAGATGTGTGCCCGTATTGGATTAGTTACTAAAAAAGGACTGATTGGAACCATTAAAGCATTTTATCCTAGATGGCTTGTAATGTGTATTGTATTAGTAAGCTTCACTGCAATAGTATTAAACATTGGAGCTGATTTAGCTGGAATGGGAGCAGTGGCAAATATGCTTATCCCAAGTATTCCATCATCCGTTTTCAGCACCTGCATTGGACTATTCCTATCTTACTATATTGTTGTATTGCCTTACGCTAAAATTGCATTCTATTTAAAATGGTTTTGCCTTTCCCTTTTATGCTACATCATCGTTCCATTTCTAACTAAGCAGGATTGGCATCAAGTTTTAAGATCAACATTTGTACCCCATATTATATGGGATAAACAATACCTATTAATAGTCATTGGCATACTTGGAACTACTATATCTCCATATTTATTTTTCTGGCAAACATCAATGGAAGTAGAAGAGATGGAAGAAAAAAAATTAGTAGTAGATAAAAAAATTATCCATGAAATGCAAACCGATGTAAAGACAGGAATATTCTTCTCTAACCTTGTTTTCTTTTTTATCATCCTCTCTACCGGAACGGTATTACACAGTAGTGGTATTAAAGAGATACAAACAGTTGATCAAGCTGCCCTGGCATTGAAACCACTTGCAGGCAAATTAACTTATTTACTATTTGCGGTGGGTGTACTAGGAACGGGGATGTTAGCTATTCCAGTACTTGCTGGCTCAGTATCTTATATGGTTAGTGAAGCATTTAGTTGGAAAGAAGGATTGAACAAAAAATTCGGAGAAGCAAAGGGATTCTACTATATCATGATCCTATCGATCCTTATAGCCATGTCAATAAATTTCACAGGAGTATCTCCTGTTAAAGCGCTAGTGGTCACTGCCATAATATATGGATTAACCGCGCCTCTAATCATTTTCGTGATTTTATTAGTAAGCAATAATAAAAAAATTATGGGCGAGTACACTAATGGAAGATGGTCTAATATTCTTGGTGGGACTTCTCTACTATTGATGATTGCAGCAGGAATCATGTTGCTAATCATTTCATAAACTAATGTCCGCCCATCCATAATGCACCACCTATACTATTCCTAGAAGCACCCGTAACAGAAGACATAACTGTATCTTCTTCACGCCATCTCAATATTCCTAAAAACCCCATGATGAGTGCTTCCTTGTATTGAATTGTTTTTTCGTCTGGAAGAATTACCTCAATTGAATAAGGGGCTAAATGATGTTCAATTCTAGCAATCAAATAATTATTAAAAGCTCCCCCACCCGTAACAAGTAAATTTCGACTAGAAATAGGCAAGTTGTGCTTAGCCAGTAACATCTTAATAGATGCGCTAAGTTGAAAAGCAATATGCTCAACGTACGTTGCTAATGCATCTTTTGTAGGAATTGAGTAGGCTTTAATTAGGGGATATACTATTTCTATACCAAATGAATTGTCAAGCGATTTGGGGTATTCTTGCTTGTAATATGGTAATTCATTGAGTTGATTAAATAACTGCTCATGAATTCTACCCGATGATGCCATCATCCCCTCTGCATCAAATTCTTTTCCGATTTCAATACTCAGCAGATTAAGCACTTTATTAGCAGGACACACATCAAACGCGTCTAGTTGAGTTGGGGCATTAAATGATAAATTAGAAATACCTCCTATGTTTAGAAAAAAATCATAGCCTTCAAACAAAATACGCTCACCTAGGGGTACTATCGGCGCGCCCTGTCCACCTAATGCAATATCCATAGCCCGTAAATCAGATACAACAGGCAAGCTAGTTTCTGCTGCAATTGCTGCACCATCCCCTAATTGGAAAGTAAATAGTCCTGGATGATGAAATACAGTATGTCCATGTGATATGACTAACGCAACCTTAAATTCCAGACTATGGGCCTTAATAAAACTATTTACTGCTTCCCCAATGTAATGCCCATAACATGAGTGCATGGCTGTTAACTCCATCGCAGTTAGTTGCGGTGAATTGGTAAGGCTAGTTTCCCACGCTGTAGAATAGGAAATACATTCAGCTTCTAAGATGGTATACTTCCACCTACCGGCCTTCTCTTCAAATTCAATATAGGCGATATCTAGTCCATCTAATGAACTACCGCTCATTAAACCAATTACACGATAAATCATTTTATTACTATTAACAAAGTTTTAAGCTTTAAATAAAGGGCCTATTGATAGGATATAAATGCCAAAGGGTTTAGTTTTGTCATATTCCAACCCGAAAATAAGCAATGTATGATCATTAATTTAAGTGAACGCCATTCGTTGGTAAGTAATTGGATCGGTGAGTTAAGGGATATGCGCATTCAAGGTGATAGAATGCGATTTAGAAGAAATATTGAACGAATAGGGGAAGTAGCAGCCTATGAAATAAGCAAGGAACTTCCATTTGAGGAACAAGACATCACTACCCCACTAGGAATTGCCAAACAAAAAGTGTTATCTGAGCAGCCTGTTTTAGCTACCATACTCAGAGCTGGTTTACCCCTTCATCAGGGCATGTTGAATTATTTTGACAAAGCCGATAATGCATTTATTGCAGCGTATAGAAAGCATCATGGAGATGGCAGTTTTGACATTAGCCTTGAATATATTTCTTGTCCAGTCATTGAAGACAGAATAGTGATTCTAAGTGACCCTATGCTTGCAACTGGAGCATCACTCGTAAAAACAATTTCGTTTCTTCGAAGGGAAGGGAATATCAAACAAATTCATGTAGTTTCAGTAATAGCCTGCACAGAAGGTATTGATTTCTTGAGAAGGCATGAGCCTCATGTAAAAATTTGGTGCGGAGCGATTGATGAAGAGCTAACTGCGAAAGGCTATATTGTTCCGGGGCTAGGTGATGCAGGTGATTTAGCATTTGGTGAAAAACTTCAATCTTAAATCAAGGTCCATTGTTGAAATCCAAACATTCATTATTAAAATATATTTGCACGGCCTTATTCCTTCAGGCTTCGATAGCTTATGCTCAAGACCCTCACTTTTCACAATATTTTGTTTCACCCCTAACACTTAACCCGGCATTTACTGGTAAATTCAATGGAACCTATAGAGTTGCAGGAAACTATAAAAAACAATGGCCAACAATAAATAATGCATTCACTACATCGACTGCTTCCTATGACTTTTCCATTCTAAATAAACAACTGCCGGAGAATGATACATGGGGTATAGGCTTTCTTGCCGTGAATGATCAAAGCGGTAATAAAATACTCAACAACAGTTTCTATAGCATCTCAACAGCCTATGCAAAATCACTAGATGAAGATGGGCGAAATCAAATTACCATTGGCTTTCAAGGAACATTTGCTAGCAAACGACTTGACATAAGGAAAGCGGATTTTGAAGATGAACTTACTTCGCTTGGCTTTACTGGAATCACCCGTGAAGTATTCGGCAATACGCCATTTTCAATTAACTATTTCGACTTCAATACTGGCATTATGTATGCCCTAAGTACAAATGGTGAAAATAGCTTTTACCTTGGCGGTTCTTTTTATCACATAAACAGACCTTCAGAAACATTTCTTGGAGGAAATTATCTACTAAACTCTCGATCTACCATTCATGGTGGCGGCTACGTTCCTCTTGGTCAATTCAAAGCAGTTCATTTTAGCCTAATTCATCAAAGACAAGCCAAAGCAACTGAAACACTAGCAGGCGCAACAATGGCATGGAATATCAATTTTGATGAAAATAATCCAATTGAACTTTATACAGGAGGTTGGTATAGATTGAATGATGCATTCATACCATATCTAGGAATTGAGTTGAATGGATTTCGTTTTGGTTTTTCTTATGACCTTAATGCTTCATCCCTGAAAACAGCATCACAAACTAAAGGGGGGTCAGAGTTGTCTATAATATACATAGGACAATATAAAGACCCACTAAGAAAAAAAATAAACTGCCCTAAATTTTAATTCTATTACCTGGGCAAGGTCAACACTAAGGGCACTACATAATAACTGAACAAAACGATTAGAATAATACTTATAAGATTCATTACGAAACCTGTCTTCATCATTTGAGTTAATTTTATATGCCCACTTGAAAACACGATTGCATTAGGCGGTGTGCCCATTGGCATCATAGAAGCACAACTTGCAGCCAAGGTCATTGGTATTCCAAGTAAAAATGGATTCATGTGTAACGCTTCTGCTATACCCGTAACAACTGGGGCAAATACAATTACCTGAGCAACATTGCTCATCACTTCACTTATAAATATAGAAAGTACTGCTACAACTAAAATCAAAAAGATTAGAGATGTACCCGAAAAACCACTCAGCCATTTCCCTAACATACCAATTAGTCCTACTTTCTCTAATGCACTTGCGAGTGCAATCCCACCTCCAAATAAAAGAAGAATACCCCATGCCATTTTTGATGTATCGGACCACACTAATAACTTATTACTCATCCCATGTTTATTTCCTGACGGAACGATGAATAACAATAAGGCACCAAAAACGGCAATCATATTATCATCCAATTTTAATAACCCTGTTTTATTAATGAAATCTCGAGTGATCCATAACAATGCAGTGGTGCAGAAGATGTACAAGACTCTTTTTTCAGGAGTAGTTATGGGACCAAGATCTTTCAAGTCATCTTGAATAAGAGTCTTCATCTCAACACTTGATGCAATTCGATTTGGATACATATTGACTAGAACAAAATAAAGTGCAGTTAATAGCATAATGGCTATTGGGGTACAAATAAGCATCCAATTGAAGAACGAAATATCATACCCATATTTCTTATTCATGAATGAGGCATAAGCAACATTAGGCGGCGTTCCAATAACAGTTGCGATGCCACCGAAATTAGAAGCATAAGCTATTGCAAGCATAATGCATATCGAAAAATTTCGAACCTGATTTTCAGAAGCATGCTTAACGTTTAAAACAGATATAACTGAAACGGCAATCGGATACATCATCATAGTAGTAGCCGTATTACTTAGCCACATACTTATAAATCCTGTTGCAATAATAAATCCTAAAATAATACGGTTCCCTCCAGTTCCAGTGAACTGCACAATAGACAAGGCAATGCGTTTGTGTAAATTCCATTTTTCAATACCCAGCCCAATCATAAAACCACCCATGAAAAGAAATATCACTTCGTTAGCATAAGGCGCTGCTGTTTCTGAAATTTTTGAAATTCCAAGTAAAGGGAATAGTACCAATGGGATAATGGCCACTGCAGGCATAGGAATAGCTTCAGTTATCCACCAAGAAATCATCAATGCAGCCACAGCCAATACTCGATTTGCAGATATATCTACACCCAAAGGGTTAAAAAATAGAATAAAAATAAATAATAAGGGCCCTATCAAAAACGAGACAGCAGACCCTAACTGTGAATGTTTTTCCGCTTTCACGTAAATTATTTTCATGAAGATATACTTTTCCTTAAAATTTGAAGTTGCTAGAGTACGTCAACATGAATTCTGAGTCACTTTATTTGTGTATTTTGCCATTAACCAAAAAAAAATGCTTGCTAAAGGAAATTATTATAGCAGTTCAGTCTTATTTTAAAGCCCATGATTTTATTAAAGAACATAAGCTTTGGAGATGGATTCTTATCCCAGGAATAATCTACGCTATCTTATTTGGGGTAAGTATTTATTTTTTTGGAAAATCTGCTACAGCAGTAATTTCTTACCTAACAATAGATACTGGATTACAAAATTGGCTAGATAAATTACATAGCAGTTGGCTTGGATTTTTGTTTGCTGTTGGAGGAGTTATACTTTGGTTAATCTTAATGCTTCTTTACTTTTCGCTTTTCAAATATATATGGTTAATTATCGGTGCTCCCCTATTTTCTTTTTTAAGTGATAAAACATTCTCAATACTTAAAGGGGATGAATACACATTTGATATAAAAAGATATTTAGCTCATGTAAAAAGGGGTATCAGCATAGCCATTCGAAATTCATTATGGCAAACAGTTTATGTAATTTCCATTATTTTTTTATCCTTGCTCCCATTCGTTGGCTGGGCAACTCCTATACTTGCTGTCATGATTGAATGCTACTACTATGGATTTTCTATGATGGATTATTCATGCGAGGGGAACAAAATGAATTCCGCCAACGCAACTGACTTTATCAGCCAACACAAAGGCTTAGCCATTGGCAATGGAATTGTATTCTATCTAATGCATTTTGTTGTTTTTATAGGATGGATACTTGCTCCATCCTATGCCATAATTGCTTCAGCCATTAGCATGCAGGAATTAAAATCTAAGAAATAAGACCTCAATAACTAAAAAGCATGGATTCAGTGGTTTACCTTTTACCTATAGCGCTAGCAGAAGATGGATATGATACATTGCCGGTTTACATAGCTGAGAAAATAAATTTATGTCAGGTTTTTTTTGCAGAAAATATCCGCACTGCTCGAAGAGCATTTAAAAAAATTGATCCAACCTTTAATATTGATAGTAGGGAATGGTATACCATTGAAGAAAATGAAGAGGCATCGCTTGAGCTTTTCAAGCAATGCATAAAACAACAAAAAACAATTGGGATAGTTAGTGAGTCGGGCTGCCCAGGCATTGCAGATCCTGGACAAAAAATAATTTCGTGTGCTCAAGAATTAGGAACACTCATTAAACCAATAAGTGGACCAAGCTCAATATTACTCGCCCTGATGGCAAGTGGAATGAATGGCCAATTTTTTACATTCAATGGATATCTTCCTATAGAATCTGGAGAACGAGAAAAGAAAATAAAGGAGTTAGAAAAAAAAGCGACAGTCGACAATTGCACTCAACTATTCATTGAAACTCCATACAGAAACAATAGTCTACTAAACGCCCTACTTAAAATTTGTAAGCAGGAAACAAAAATTTGTATTGCATTCAATATAAGCTCCAAATCTGAATGGATTAAAACCAAAACAGTTGCTGACTGGAATAAACAAATTCCAGAAATACCAAAAGAGCCTGCCATGTTTCTCATTGGCAGATAGCCATGCAGATAATCAAAGAGGAATTACAAAAAGTAAAACTGCCTTAAAGACCTTGCTGACTAACCATGTAGATCATTTGAGACATGACAATGGCCCCTAGATTAAGTTCTCTTTCACTAACAGATTCAAATACATCCGTTCGGGCATGATGAAGGTCCATATAACGCTGTGAGTCTGGATTGAACCCGATAGTAGCAGTACCTAATTCACTCAATGGTCCAATATCAGCCCCTCCACCACCTAAGGTAAATTCTGTTGCTCCATAGGGTTGAAATAAATTCTTCCATGACATAATTTTAAGACTTTTAGTTTGATCACACGTGAAGCCAAATCCACGAGGTGTAAATCCACCCGCATCACTCTCCATAGCCATGATGAATTTTTTTCCTTCCTTTTTTGCAATCTCAGCATACGCATCACCTCCACGTGAACCATTTTCTTCATTCATAAACATCACAGCCCGTATACTTCTTTTCGGGCGAATGCCTAGTGCTTTAAATACTCTTAATACTTCAATGCTTTGCATACAGCCCGTTCCATCATCATGAGCCCCTTCTGCCAAATCCCAACTATCAAGATGCCCCCCAACAGTTATGATTTCATCAGGAAATTCAGAGCCTCTCATTTCACCAACTACATTGTAGGATGGCTTGTCAGCAAGCATCTTACAGGTTGTTTTTAAATAAATTGATTTTACTAATCCGCTATTCAACGCTTTGCTAAGTTCAACTGCTCCAAGGGTACTGATTGCTACAGCAGGAATTTTAGGTTTATCTTCTTCGTATACTGTTACCCCAGTATGAGGTAAGTCATCTATTTCAGGCGACAGTGTTCTTACTATAACACCTGCAGCACCAAGTGCGGCAGCCTTCGATGGACCATTCACCCTATATACTCCTGCTTCACCATATGCCCTAAACGTATTGATGTGTCTAGGGTCCATCCTAAAATTAAAAAACACAATCTTCCCCTTTATTTTCTCTGTTCCAAACTCCTCCATTTCTTTGAAACTCTTAATCTCAATGACATTGGCGTTAAGTCCTGAAATACCCGTCCCTACAGCATTGCCTAGAGCAACTATATTCAAAGGCATTATCTTACCATTTTGTAAAAAGGCTTTCCCAATTTCCTTGTCTCCTCGAATCCAATGAGGCACCATACAAGGTTGAAGATAGACTGTATCGGCACCAGCTTCCTTGAGCATACGTGCGGTTTCAATTACAGCTTTTGCGGCACCTGCTGATCCAGAAAGACGTGGACCAATCTTTTTACAGAGAATCCTCAAGTTCGAATAAGCCTGCCCATTCATGAAAATTTCATCTGAAATTCGCTTGAACATGATTGAATCTTCAGCATGTTGAGCCATCGTAAACAAAAAGGCCAATAAAAAAATCATTGTTGAAGCTAACTTCTTTTGCATATTGGATCATTTCAAGGTGATATAACAATTCTAATTAACCGAAATTAAGCATGAATGTCACAGAAATATCATCTCAGCTTAAACTTTATTATAGCTAATTTCGTTAAATTAAAAATAGGCATATGAATATTGGAATTGTTTGTTACCCCACCTTCGGTGGAAGTGGAGTGCTAGCAACAGAGTTGGGAAAAGCACTTGCAGACATGGGACACAATGTTCATTTCATCACATACCAACAACCCGTAAGGCTAACAGGATTTAGTGCAAATATATTTTATCACGAGGTACGCGTACCAACATATCCGTTGTTCGACTTCCCTCCATATGAAACTGCACTTTCCAGCACACTGGTGGATGTGGTTAAAAATAATCATTTAGACCTACTGCATGTACACTATGCCATACCACATGCCTCAGCAGCGTATATGGCAAAAAAAATTCTTGAACACGAAGGCATCCATATTCCGTTCATTACCACATTACATGGCACAGACATAACCTTAGTAGGGAAAGACAAAACCTATGCACCAGTAGTTTCATTCTCTATAAACCAAAGTGATGCTATTACTGCAGTTTCAAATAATTTAAGGGAAGAAACATTTGCAAACTTTAAAATAGAAAAAGAAATTACTGTCATCCACAATTTTGTTGATATACATAGGTTTAATAAAAAACCGATTGATGCTTTTCGCAAGGTAATCGCACCTGAAGGAGAAAAAATCATTTTACATGCATCTAATTTCAGAAAAATAAAACGCATTGCTGACGTCATACATACCTATGATGCAATTAGAAAAGAAATTCCATCCAAATTGCTGTTGGTAGGAGATGGTCCTGAAAGACCCATGGCAGAAGAACTTTGTAGAGAATTAGGCTTTGATGAAGATGCCCGATTTGTAGGAAAGCAACAAGATATGGAAGAAATTTATGCGATAGCCGACCTATTCCTATTGCCTTCAGAGTATGAAAGCTTTGGCCTTGCAGCACTAGAAGCTATGGCTGCAGGAACTCCAATTATTGCAACCAATGCAGGAGGATTACCTGAAATAATAACACATGGAAAAAACGGTTTCTTAAGTGAGATAGGAGATGTAAAAAGCATGGGAGAAAATGCGAAAAAAATATTGTCTAATGAAAAGACGCATAACTCTTTTAAAATTGCAGCTAGGGAACAAGCCCTAAAATTTGATATAGACAATATTGTACCATTGTATGAATCCCTTTATAAAAAGGTACTTGCAGAAGCTAGGCAGTAATTCATTTAGAATTTGACTTCTATTTATTTTTTAACCAAAGCTCTGGGTTTACAAAAACAGCTTCAATATTTACCACAAACATAATCTCTCCATCTCCCTCATCATTTACTCCTGCCTTTCCAATTACCTGACCCATTTGTACGGTTGTTCCCTTAGAGACATTAACAGATGATAGATTATAATATGTCGTAAAATATTTTCCATGTTTAATGGTAATAGTTTGACTTCCTGCAATGTCATAAATGCTAGTCACAACTCCTTCAAAAACGGCTTTTACATTAGATCCAGCAGTTGTTTGAATGGTAAGTCCAATATTATCCTCTATCAAAGAGGTGCCTTCTATCTTTTGTTTACCAAAACTAGCGCTGATACTAGCTTTATCAACTGGCCAAGGTAGATTTCCTCTATTATTTTCAAAACCAACTGAAATCTTAGTCACCTCAGGTGTGTTCTCTAAAATATTTTCTTTTCGAACACTTGCCGTCTTAGCTGGAGCTGTTGCTTTGTTTTCTACCACAGGTTTAGCAGCTAACTTTTTAGCTTCCTCTTCCGCTATTCTTCGTGCCGCCTCAATTTCTCTTTTAACAATAGCAGCGATAGCGTTTTGTAAACTACGCTCAATCTTACGCTTTGCCGCCATCTCTTTCTCGATTTCCTTTTCCCTCAGTTTTAATTTTGAAACAAACAGATTTTTCTCCTGCTTCTCCTCCTCCAATATTTCTTTTTGGATCTTTTGCTGATCCAACACCTTACCTTTTTCCTTTTTATTTAGAGTAAGGATCTGTATTTTTTCAGCAAGTGACTTACTTGTTTTACTGATGTTTGCAGCTTGCTCATCTCGGTAGTGTCTATAACTTTTTAAATAGGAAACACGACGAATAGCATCGTTAAAACTTGATGCTGTAAAAATAAAATTCATCATATCATAACTACTCCTATTCTTATAGGCGTATTCAATAGTTTTGGCATATTGACTTTTTAATGTATCAAGTTGCTTTTGTAGTCGGTATATTTCTCTATTATTGCTAAAAATAGTATTATCAATTAATCGCATATCGTCATTAAGATTATCAATCACAGCATAACGATTGCGCAATTTTTTCTCAATAAGTTTTAGTTGTGAAATATTTACCTTCTTGTCCTTTGCTATTTCGCTTTGTGCATTTTGCAGAGAAGATATCTCTTGTTGGATCTCTTTACGTTTTTTTTCTAACTCCTCTCGAGTCTGCGAATAGCCATTCAGTGCAGTAAATAGTATAGATAGTATCAGTACAATATTATATGCGTTCTTCCTCATCAATTAATAGTTAGGGATTTATACTCAATAGAATACTTATTAATGAGATATATAGGAAAGATTGTCATTTAATCTTATAACTTTTAGGAATTGAAAAGGGAAAGCTAAGTGGCTTATCAAATTCAACTTGCTTGAATTCTAGTTGAACATCAATTTTTGTTTTTTCAGACAATGAAATCTTTCGTAATCCTGAAAAGTTCCAAATCCCCACACTACTATAATCTGCATAAGTAAGACTCGCTGTCCTGCTTCTTGTTACATCAATATCATCCAATTTGCTAAACAATATATTTAAATCTTTCTTACTTACTGTTATAAAATGCTTAAATATTTCACCTAGTGTAGACATAGAAATACTTTCCCCTTGATCAGAAAAGGATGTAACATTTTTATCAAGGTACACAGGATTACCTATAATCAAATCTTCCAATGTTTTAAAATCAAAGGGCACCTTTGTAATTTTTTGAAGATACTCAAGTGGCTTACGCTGTATAGTACGCTCAATTTTATCCATGATGATGACGCTATCTGGCGTAATCATCACTCGATAGGCTTCGATATTTAATGCTGCGATGATAGACACCCAAATAGCACTATCTTTTTGCATTCTTATGAAGGCATTAAAATCTACTCGATTGTTTTTTTCGTCACTATAATCAACTTTAACCTTTGATGAAAAGGTATTGAACTTAATTTCCTTTGACCCTATTTTATTGATTATTGCTCGAACAGTTTTAGCAGAGTCTGATTCTGTAGGATTAATAACAACAACAGCACTATCCTTTTTGGTAATTACTGTTGTGATCTTTCGAGTAGACCTACACGATACGATTGAGATTACCAAG
This sequence comes from Chitinophagaceae bacterium, assembly GCA_947451935.1. Classification (GTDB taxonomy): domain Bacteria; phylum Bacteroidota; class Bacteroidia; order Chitinophagales; family Chitinophagaceae; genus Pollutibacter. Next base: position 19,118 of record CANGBH010000005.1, on the reverse strand, counting down.
AACATTAAAAAGAGGAATATCCTCATGAGTTAATTTTTTATTGTTTTCCTGTATGGCCAAATCCACCTTGATTCCTAGCTGTCTCATTAATCGCTTCTGTTTCTTCCCATTCTACTTGCACAATTTCCTGAAATACCATTTGCGCTATCCTGTCTCCGTTATGGATTACTTGCAGTTCATTTGACAAATTAATTAATATGACCTTTATTTCACCACGATAATCTGCATCAATTGTGCCTGGTGAATTTAAGCACGTAATACCTTGCTTAAGAGCAAGTCCGCTCCGAGGTCTGATTTGCGCTTCAAGTCCATTCTCCATTTCAAGAAAAATGCCCGTTGGAACAAGTATCCTTTGCATCGGATTCATCATCATATCTTCCTCAATAAACGCCCTGAGGTCCATTCCAGAAGCACCAGCTGTTGCATATGCAGGAAGTTGATGTGATGATCGATTTATAATGCGAACTTTCAACGAAATAGTTTTTGCGAATTTACAACTATCCAAAAGATTAGCGGACTCAAAAATATTATTTAGCTATTTGATTCGCTAAATCAGGATTTCTTCTCTAATAATACTGTAGCATACGCTACTAGTCCTTCTTCCCTGCCAACAAAACCCATTTTTTCAGTGGTTGTTGCTTTAACCGATACATCATCAATAGATATAGTTAAAATACTGGCTATAACCTGTTGCATCTCATTGACATAAGGCTTAATCTTTGGGGCCTCTAAGCATAATGAACTATCTACATTCACTACTTGATATCCCTTTGCTTTGATCAACTGAAATGTCTTATCCAACAAAATTTTACTATCGATATTCTTGTAGGCTTGATCTGTATCTGGAAAATGTACTCCAATATCACCAAGAGCTAAAGCCCCAAGCATGGCATCGCATATTGCATGAAGCAAAACATCGGCATCACTATGCCCTTTAGCTCCTTTATGATGTGGAATCTTTACTCCCCCAATCCATAGGTCACGGTCTTCAACCAATTGATGAAAGTCTATGCCAAATCCTATTCTATATGCCATGGATATTTTTTATAAAAGTAAGCAAAAAGAAAACGGCCCAATAGGCCGCTTCAAAATCATTTTATGTTGGTTGGATCAATATGCACTGCTTCCTCCACCTAAATCAAATAATAAACTAAATCTAATGGTATTGGAAAGAGGATTTCGTGTAACTCCTGATCCCGATGGGATTAGATAAGAAAAATTCAAATTCAAATTATTATAACTAAATCCAGCACCCATGGATAAATATTGTCTATTGCCTTTTGTTTGGTCCTCATAAAAATAACCAGCACGAACCGAAAATTGCTCATTATAGGTAAACTCAGTTCCAAGTGAAAAGTAAAACTCTTTCAACTCTTCTTTAAACCCTCCAGGAGCATCCCCAAAAGAGCTAAACCAACTACCCACTACACCTTTACTTCTATAGGTAGCCAAACCCAAGCTATCATCTAATGTTGGAGGAGTTGGCACCATGAGTTTATGAATGTCCACTCCAAATGATAATTTATTTACCTCATTATTGACAAAACTATACACTCCACCAAGGCTCAAATTAGCAGGAATAAAATCTTTTTGGGTGGCATCGCTAGTATAACTAATGCGCGAACCAAGATTGGTCATGGCTAATCCTAGATTCAGACCGCCGCCATCTTCTCCCATATTGGAATAAAATAAACCTATATCACCTGCTACAGCAGTTCCGGCTTTATATGAAACCCCATTTACCGCTTGCCCACCAGCCAAGTTAGAATTTATATAACGCAATGCAACACCTAGACTCATCACGTCTGATAGCTTTCTTGAATACCCCGCATCAAAAGCAAATTCACGAGGTCTGAACGAATTCAAATCGTTCCCAAGGTTATCTGTAAATTGAATATTACCTAGACTAAAATACCTTAATGATCCTGAAATAGCTTGTGATTCATCTAACTGATAATACCCAGCCAATGAGGTAAGGTAAACATCATTCAACCCTAGATCTTTTAACCAGGGCGTGTATGTCATTCCAATCCCAGAAGGCTTAGTGGCGAAAGCATATTTGGCAACATTATAAAATTGAGCATTGGCATCGGGAGAAGTGGCCACTCCCAAATCGCCCATCCCACCCGCACGTGCATCAGGAGAAATCCGTAAAAAAGGTACTGCAGTAGTAACTACATTAATTGTATTGTTGGCCTGTGAATATGTCGTTTGGCCTGTAATTAAAAAAAGTAGACCGGTAGCAAAACAAAAAAGATTTCTTTTCATACATGTTTTTTGGAGGATCAACTTGGAATTAATTTTTGTAATCGCTTCGATATCAACCGGTTTGAATGTTAAAAATAAGGAAATTCCAGTTAACGAATGATGAGCTTCCGCACCTTCGATGTAGTATTTCCTACCTCATTTCTCACAAATAGCTTGTACACGTAAATTCCAGGCAGTGGCTTTTTCCCTTGTTTGTCCTTGCCATCCCAAACAATGTCCATAGAACGATTTGAATCAACATTTATTGCTTTATGAAGTGTATTCACTTCGATTCCATCTATCGTAAGGACTTGTATGTCAACATCTAATAAACCAATCAGTCCGCTTAGTTGAGCCTTAAACACCGTCCCTTCGGTCATCGGATTTGGATAATTTGAGAGCTTAATAATTTCTGTGTTTTGCAGAGGAACAACCTTGAAATCAATTTTACATTGGCCTGAATTATTGTAAATATCCCAAGCCCTTATGTTCAATTCATGAGGCCCCTCAGGTAACACGGGTAATTGATACCGTATAGTGCCTTTAAGGTAGCCGTCAAGTTCAGGCATAAAAAAATCGTTCAATATATAGGTTGTAGTGAGCTGCTTATCAAGCGTTGCTGTTATATCATGACCAATTCCAATTCCTGAAATATTTATGGCTGATGAATCATAAAATTTTAGAATTAACACAGGAGACTCATGAACAATTCCTTCATTGGTAAACATTTCATTATCTAAATAACATTCTATTATTGGCCCAACAAGATCATGTAAATTATTCGCAGCTTGTCCTCCTAATATAAATCGCTCATCAAAACCAGCAGCATCAATCACCCCACTTTCGGCATAATAACTAATCTTCCCTTCGCCATATGATTGATTTGCATCACTTGGAAGAGTAATAGTAAACTGAAATCGTCCGTTTTGAGCGTTGACCTTACCTGTATATAAAATATGCTGTTGATCTTCGAATGAAACAACATTGCTTTCTGGATCATTACCCAACGTGTTCACCTTAACTGCTTTATCATATAAAGTTGGATACACGACGCCATTAAAGTTACTGGCTAAACTTCCATTAGGCAATAGCACTTCTCCTGTAAAAATATGGCTGCTTAATGGACTAAGGGTATCTCTCCAATTTCCTACAGGTATTCCATTGATAGTGGTTGTTTTAACACTGTACTCTGGTAAAGCTAACTTCAATGCAGGGTCGCCTAACAAAGTAAATTTTCGTGTATTGATATAGTCTCCTGAAGTTGATAGGGTATAATTTTTTGACAATTTTAATGCCTCTCCTATGGTTGGATATCTTCCATCTGCGTTTTGCAGAAGTAGGTATTTTAGATAATTATTATTGATGATTCGATTGCTCGAAGCAAAAACAAGCCTTGTTGTAGTGAGTAATCCAATGGCTCCAGAAGACCTGCCGACTAACAATTCTTCTCCGATGGAGAGTTGAGTAGGATCATCAAACGGTGCAAAGTCGCATGTCGCTGTAATGAATAGAGGAAGCTTCTTTTCATTTTGCCAACTACTCACCGTAGCCTTGTCCAAAATGGCTTCTTGAGCCAGTCTAAGACTTCCGCCATGACCTGAGTAATTTACAATCAAAGCACCTAAATTAATTGCCTGATTAATAGCATTATTCACTTCAGGATAACGATTGCCCCCTGAACCACTCTCCTGTTTAAATTCATCGAGATAGATCTTATTGAGGTTTAGAACAGGCACTTGCGCATGTATTAATGCTGCATGGTATTCAGCATCATTCAAGTGAATATTAAAATCTTCGTCATCTGCAATCAACGTCAATTTATTTCGCCAATTACCAAAAGACGCTGTATCATGATAGGAAATAATTTTATCAACAACAATGGTGGCTTGTTCAAGCGTTCTTGCTGGTATTCTACCTATGTCAATATCCAATTGTGCTAATGAAACTGAGCTATTAATATCATCCCCATCATCTAAAAAACCAAAGTAATCATCGGTCACATAACTTGTTAGTGGATCAAGCGATGACCAACTCTGATAAGAGGGGACATTGTTTGTGATTTCGGTAGCGTCCTCCCTTCTAAGGTAGGATGCACTACCCATAAGCAAGAGGTAGTGGAGGGAATGACCACTTCGGTCGTACTGCATTTTTGCAAAATTTCTAATTGCAGTTGGATCTGGCGTTCCAGATGAAAATTCATTATATATTTCCTTCACATCCACTACATGAACTGCCATACCATCTTTTTTCCGGTGAAATGCCGCTAACCTATCTGCCTGAGAAAGCATTGATGTTTGAGCAACAATAATCATTACAGCAGATGGCAGTCCATGTAAATTTTGATTTTTTATTACCCCTTCCACCTGAGGAGTCATGGCGGAGAGAACATCAAAAGCAACATATTCTTTAAGCAAATCAGCCCGTGCCGTAAAATTAACTTCACTAGCAGCTTGCACTATTTGCATTGAAAGAGGTTGATTTGGAATAGAGACATCCCAAACAGATAAATTCGAAATAGGGTTCTTTATTGAAAAGTTTATGATGGCCGCCGAGGCCACTGATTTAGTATCCCTAAAATGCAGTTGATGTATTCCCTGCATATCTAGCGATTTTCTGTACTTCAATTCAAACCAATTTAGCCATGCTTTTGCATTCACACTACCAGGAGTAAAGGCATAACCAACATCAATTTGCGAAGCATTAAGCACTCCAACGTTATCCACCTTACTCACTCTAGCAACCGGAGCACTTAGTCCTTCGGGCAAGGGGTTTGTCTGGTGACTAATCATGACTTGGCCATTGATTGAAACTGCCAGGCGATTTGGGTTTCCTGCACTAGCACCAATCACTTCACTGACAATATCAACAGGGGTCGATGTAATAATTCCACTTGGAGAAAACATAAAATGTCGCTCTACAACTCCTGATTGGGCATCAAATTCTTCACCATACCATTCCTTACCACTTTTCAAAAAATTGATAGAATCTAGTTCATGATGGATATGTTCATCAAATTGATCTACCACAAGAGAAGCTATACCAAGAGTGGGAGCTTGCTCAACACGTCTTCCTTTCTCATTGCTTTGTGTTAAAAAATAGAAGGACTTATCCGAATATGGATTTTTGTTAAAAACAAACTGCTTCTGTGTAGTATCGAACCGCCATATGTTAGGGCTCTTGGCATAAAAAAGAAAAAAATCATCCCCAGAAAAAATACCATCTCCCCCATCGTTCACCTCAATTTTACATTCAACTAAATCATCACATGTAGAATCCTGAACAGATTCAGGTAGCATTTCCCCTCCATTACCATACAATCTAATTGAATTAGAAGCAATTTTAATGCCAAAACCGCCCTTTTCCATCATTTTTGCATCCACCTTATAGACGCCTGCCGATTGAATTGAAAGTTTAAGCCAGTGGCCATTAGCCAATACCGAGCTTGAAGCATATTGCCTTTGAGCTGAAACATTTTGAAACAGCACAGCCAAAGCAACAATCAAGTGCAATTTTTTCATAAAAAGCCGTTCACAAATTTAGCATATAGTAAACATAATAATTGCGATAAACCCTTGAATTGATTCAATTTAACACTTACATTTGTGAGGAACTTAGCTTATTGATAAACAATAATCGCAATAAGTTTTCGTTTAGACATTTTACCTTAAACAAAGTTAAGTTTATGAGGAACATTTGGTATCTATCTATTATTGCCCTTCTATTCAGTGCTTGTAAGGGAGGCCTAATTCCTAAAAAGAAATTTGAAAAATCCACTGCAACAGGATGGAATTATAATGATAAAAATGTAGGTGGATTTTATAAATCTCCTGTGAAAGAACAAGCAACAGGTCCTGGCTTAGTATTTGTTCAAGGCGGTACCTTCTCTATGGGGGCAACTGAAGAAGATGTTATGGGCGATTGGAACAATGTGCCTAGAAGGGTTACTGTATCCTCTTTTTACATTGACAAAACAGAAGTAGCCAACATTCACTACAGAGAGTACCTAAGTTGGATCGAAAGAACCTTTGACGATGAACAATATCAAAGAGTTATAGATGCCGCTAAGCCTGATACCTTAGTATGGAGAAGCGAATTATCCGCCAATGAACCATTAGTTGAATATTACTTCAGGCATCCATCGTATAATAATTACCCAGTTGTTGGAGTGTCTTGGCGACAAGCAAATGACTATTGCCTATGGAGGGGAAGCAGGGTAAACGAACTATTATTAGTTGAGAAAGGCTATGCAAATAGCTCACAGCTGAAAACGGTACAAGGACAAGGGGAGGAAAACTTCACTACTAAATCTTACCTTCTAGGAATATATGCCCCTAAAGCAGGTAAACCGAAAAATAATCCACTAATGGATGAAAACGGAAAACCTAGAAACTATGTAAAAATTGAAGATGGTCTTCTTTTACCAGATTATAGACTTCCTACTGAGGCAGAATGGGAGTACGCAGCATTAGGCTATATCAAACAAAACCCTAATGTAAAAGTAAAAGAGGGTAAACGTGGGGAAGAGTTGATCATGAATCGCCAAGTATACTCTTGGTCAACTAACGTAAACGGACTTCGCGATAATAGATATGGCAGCTGGCAAGGTAAATACAATGCTAACTTTAAGCGTGGCAATGGCGACTTTATGGGTATTGCAGGCGGACTAAATGACAACGCAGCAATTCCTGGTTCTACAGATGCCTTCATGCCAAATGGATTTGGTCTTTATAACATGTCTGGCAATGTAAATGAGTGGGTTGCTGATATCTACAGACCACTCTCCAGCTTGGATGTAGATGATCTTAACCCATATCGTGGTAATATTTTTAAGAAAGTAGAAAAGGGGGCAGATGGCGAAATTCTAAAGGATAGCCTTGGAAGAGTAAAGATGATTCAAGTTACAGACGAGGAATCTAAAAAAAGAATGAACTATCAAAAAGGAAATGCTATTGAATTCAAAGATGGTGACGAACTGTCAATGGCTTCATATAACTCAGGGCTAAGTACATTAATCAATAACAAATCTCGTGTTATAAAAGGTGGAAGTTGGGATGATAGAGCATATTGGTTAAGTCCTGGAGCTCGACGATTCCTAGATGAAGATCAATCTAGCTCAACTATTGGATTTAGGTGTGCAATGGATAGATTTGGTAGTCAAGAAGGGAATGGCTTCAAAACCGGAAATCATTTCAGCAACAGAAGACAGAATACTAGAAAAAAATAAAATAGTTACAACGATTAAAACTCCCAATTGGGAGTTTTTTTTTGCTTGTACCGAATTGAAAATACCCCTTCAACCCTTTAGTTAGCATACAAATTAATTGTTACACAAAGCCTTACTCTTTTTCATATTATCTTTGCACCATGCAGATAGAACGGCTTTACCAAATCTTTCTGGATCATCCATACATTCAAACAGACACTAGAAAGCTCGCTCCAGGAGAATTGTTTTTTTGTTTGAAGGGACCAAACTTCAATGCCAATTCATTTGCTCAACAAGCAATAGACATGGGAGCTTGGGCTGTTATTGTGGATGAAGAAACAGGGGTGAAAAGTGATAAAATCATCGAAGTAGACGATGTACTATCTTCATTACAAGCATTAGCAAAACATCATAGATTGCAATTTAAAATTCCATTCATTGCCATAACAGGCAGCAATGGGAAAACAACTACCAAAGAGCTGATCCATGCTGTTTTATCAACCACATTCAAGACATTTACTACTACTGGGAACCTCAATAACCATATAGGAATACCATTAACTATATTGAAAATAAAAGCAGATGCTGAAATGGCCATTATTGAAATGGGAGCTAATCATCAAAAAGAAATAGAAGGTTATTGTGAAATAGCTCTGCCAACTCATGGCTTAATAAACAATTGCGGCAAAGCACATCTTGAAGGATTTGGAGGTGAAGAAGGTGTGCGAAAAGGGAAAGGAGAATTGTTTGTTTTTCTTGAAAAAAATAACGGAACTGGCTTTATAAATAGCGACCTAGATTACTTAGTAGATATGTCTAAAAACATAAAAACTAAAATCTTCTATGGTAATGCACATGGACAATTTAAAACAACCACATTATCTACTGACCCATGCTTGAATTTAAGCATAACTAATAGTCAATGGGGTAATCACGAAATTCAAACACAATTGGTTGGAGCATACAATACCCCCAATGTTGAAGCAGCTATTTGTGTTGGAAACGAATTCGGTGTTTCGATAGATAAAATCAAAAGAGCGATTGAAGCTTATGAGCCCGACAATGCAAGATCTCAACTATTGATTAAAGGTGATAATAAAATCATTTTAGACGCTTACAATGCAAATCCAAGTAGCATGGAAGTAGCCATTGAAAATTTTGCTACACAAGACGCAGCAAATAAACTTGTATGCTTAGGTGCCATGATGGAATTGGGAGAATATTCAGTAGCGGAACACACAAAACTAATCAATAAGTTAATTGAGGTGGGATTAACCAATGTTATATTAGTTGGCGGTGACTTCAAAAACATAAAACACCCCTTTCATTTTTTTGAAGACTCAAACAAAGCTTCTGATTGGGTAAGAAAAAACGAAACACATAATTCATTAATACTAATTAAAGGGTCGAGGTCAACACAAATGGAAAAGCTATTGACAGCCTTTTAATTTTTGCATTATAAATCATATCACCTCCTTAACTTATCATACATATGGGCAACTTTAAAGAATCGTATTTAGTTAGTGTATTATCGAATAAATGTCCACGATGTAGAAAAGGAAACATCTATGCGTCAAAAAGTGCTTACAAATTTGGGCAAATAGTCCTCATGAACAGAGAATGCCCTGTATGTAACCAACCCACAGAAATTGAAGTAGGCTTTTACTATGGAACAGGCTATGTTAGCTATGCCCTTTCAGTTGGATTTAGCGTTGCTACACTCATTGCCTGGTGGTTTACCATCGGCTTCTCATTAGACGATAACCGCTTTTTTTGGTGGATGGGCATCAATGCAGTAGTGATGTTAGCGATTCAACCCCTATTCATGAGACTATCACGAACTCTCTGGTTGTCTTGGTTTGTATCCTACGACCCAGAATGGGAGGAACATCCAATTGAAACTCCTGAACGAGTTATACCAGGTCAAGAAAACAATTGGTAAAATAAAAAAATCTTATCTTTCAATCCATTTATAATTTTTCAAAAACAGCACATGAAAAAGATCCTTTTCGCAATACTTGCAATCATTTCAATCAACGCAACTGCACAAAAACAATTCACTATCAATGGTGATGTGTCTAAAATTAAAGAGCCAATAGTAAAAGTATTCCTTTCATATAGAGCTAATGGCGTTTCAACTGAAGATAGCGTAGAAGTTAAAAATGGCAAATATGCATTTAAAGGCGCCGTTGCAGATCCAGTAATGGCTTATTTAAGAGCAGAATACAAAAAAGATACAAGCACTACCTCGGTAAGGGCGTTTTTCTATGAAAGAGACATGACTACTCTTTTCATTGAAAATTCATCCATAGCAGTTGCTAACGTTGACTCATTTGGTAATGCAATTGTAAAAGGATCCAAAGCACACGCAGAGTATCTTAAATTAAAAGCTTCAAACAAGGACATTGATGATAAAATGAAAAGCCTTAACAATGATTATGGCGCGTTGTACGAGAAGAAAGATGAAGAAGGGATGAAGAAACTAGAAGCTGAGTTTGAAAAACTAGATGCTGAAATGAAGATTAGAAATAAACAATACCTACAAAAAAATACCAACTCAGTAATTGCGCTTTACATCTTCAATCAATATGCTGGATATGATATCAATCCAGACGATGCAGAACCAATTTTCCTTTCCCTATCTGAATCAATAAGAAAATCAGCTGGCGGAAAAGAAATCCAAGAAAAAATTGAAACGGCAAAGAAGACAGGTATTGGAAGAATGGCTATGGATTTCACACAAAATGATACACTTGGTAATCCAGTAACACTTTCTTCTTTCCGCGGAAAATATCTACTCCTCGATTTCTGGGCTAGTTGGTGCGGTCCTTGTCGTGCAGAGAATCCAAATGTAGTGGCCGCATTTAACCAATATAATAGCAAAGGATTTGACGTTCTAAGTGTTTCCCTTGATCAACCCAACGGAAAAGAAAAATGGCTCAAAGCAATCCATGATGATAAGCTGACTTGGACTCACGTTTCTGACCTTAAGTTTTGGAACAATCAAGTTTCAGTCATGTATGGAATACAAGCTATCCCTCAAAATTTCCTGATCGATCCTCAAGGAAAAATTATTGGAAAAAATCTCCGTGGAGAGGCATTGAACCAAAAACTTCAAGAAATCTTTAAGTAAACCTTGAAAATAGGTGTAGAAAAGGCTGTTAGATGGAATATTCTAACAGCCTTTTCTATTTCCTATTCTCCAACTTCTGACAAAAGACGTCTATTTTTTTCCGATATTTGCAACTCCTAAAACAAACAATATGAGCAAATACAGAGCAGGTGTCCTTTTTGGTGATGAACTAAAAGCACTATATCAAGACGCAAAGGATAATCATTTCGCCATGCCAGCGGTCAATACTACTGGAACTGATACAATAAACGCTACACTTGAAGCTGCAGCAGCCGTAAACTCTCCAGTCATCGTTCAGTTTTCAAATGGTGGAGCACAATTTATTGCAGGCAAAGGAATGCCAAACGATAACATGCAAGCTAATATAGCTGGTGCCATTTCAGGTGCCTTGCACATTCATAACATTGCAAAGTATTATGGAGTGCCTGTTGTATTGCACACAGACCATGCTTCAAAAAAATGGCTTCCATGGATCAGTGCATTGATTGATGCTGGGGAACAATACAAAAAAGAAAAAGGTCAACCTCTCTTCAGTTCTCACATGCTTGATTTAAGTGAAGAACCACTTGAAGAAAACATAGCTACCTCAGTTGAATTTTTCAAACGCATGGCTCCTCTTGGTATGGGTATTGAAATTGAATTGGGAGTAACCGGTGGTGAAGAAGATGGTGTAGATAATTCAGATGTTGAAAATGATAAACTCTATACACAACCTCAACACGTAGCACATGCCTATACAGAATTAGGTAAAGTAGGTGAATTATTTACAGTTGCTGCTGCATTCGGAAATGTGCATGGTGTATATAGCCCAGGCAATGTTCAACTTCGTCCAGAAATTCTTAAAAACTCACAAGACTATATCCAAAAAACATTCAATACACAAGAAAAACCAGTATTCTTTGTATTCCATGGTGGAAGCGGATCTCCTCAACATCAAATTAGGGAGGCTATTGGGTATGGTGCCATTAAAATGAATATTGACACAGACTTACAATGGGCCTTCTGGGAAGGTGTGTTGAATAATTACAAGAAGAACGAAGGCTATCTTCAAGCTCAATTAGGTAATCCAGAAGGGGCAGATAAGCCAAATAAAAAGCACTATGACCCAAGAGTATGGTTAAGAAAAGGCGAAGAAACATTCATCACACGTCTTAAAACTGCTTTTGAAGATTTGAATTGCATCAACAGAAATGCATAAAATAAAAAAAAGAGAGGTTTAAATGTAAACCTCTCTTTTTTTTATTTTAATTGTTCTCTACAAAGAAACTCCTCGCTTCCAAGGGATAAAGTCATCTTGATTTAATTGAACAGATTTTGGAATAACTTCCCCACTTGCAGCCTTAATGCAATACTCTAAGATCTCCTCGCCCATCTCCTGAATTGTTTTTTCCCCTTCCACTATTGGTCCACAATCTATATCAATGATATCTTTCATACGTCTAGCAAGTGTGCTGTTTGTTGCCAACTTGATGGTAGGACAAACAGGATTGCCTGTTGGCGTTCCTAAGCCTGTGGTAAACATAATGAGTGTTGCACCTGAAGCGGCCTTTCCCGTTGTAGCTTCTACATCGTTCCCCGGAGTACAAACTAAACTTAAACCTGGCTTTGTTACTGGCTCTGTATAATCCAGAACATCAACCACCGGTGAAGTACCCCCCTTTTTACAAGCACCTGCACTCTTTATAGCATCAGTAATCAATCCATCTTTAATATTGCCTGGTGATGGATTCATATGAAACCCTGATCCAACCCTTACTGCTTCCTCGCTATAGGTATCCATCAAACGAATAAACTTTTCTGCCGTTTCTTTTGAAACGCTACGATCAATCAACTCTTGTTCAGCACCACATAGTTCTGGAAATTCTGCCAACAAAATCTTTCCCCCTAAACCAACAACTAAATCAGCAAAATAACCTACAGCAGGATTTGCCGAAATTCCACTAAACCCATCACTACCTCCACACTTAACACCAACCGTTAGATGATCCAATGAAACAGGAGTTCGTTGATTTTTATTTATTTCAATTAAGCCTTTGAAGGTTGCACTGATTGCTTCTTTAACTAAATCTTCCTCGCTGGTTGAGCCTTGCTGTTCAAAAATGAATAATGGCTTTTCAAATAATGGATTTCTTTTTTTAATTGTTCCTAAAAATCCATCCGTCTGAAGATGCTGACAACCCAAACTCAGCACAGTGATACCCGCCACATTTGGATGATCAGCGTAAGCAGCAAGCAATTGTTCTAACGTTGCTGAATCCTGTCGTGTTCCGCCACATCCACCTTGATGATTTAAAAATTTGATTCCATCTACATTGGCAAATAATCGATTTTCTTTGGGTGAAGCACTTAAATCAGGCAATACCTCGCTAAGAGATTCCCCTTTTTCATATGCAGCTTTCAACATTTTAGTATACTGCTTGTATTTATCCGTTACTGCATAACCTAATTCATTATGTAATGCTTCACGAATTACATCTAGGTTTCTATTTTCACAAAAAACAGTAGGAAGAAATAACCAATAATTCGCAGTACCTACTCGCCCATCATTGCGCACATATCCATTGAAGGTCCTTCCTTTATATGTTGAAACATCAGGTGCAGACCAACTATATGTTGCCCCACGATATGCATACGGATCTGCCGCATGTTTTAAATTTGAGGTAGTCATCAATGACCCTTTTTTTACATCACACTGCACTTTGCCCACAAGCACACCATACATAATCACTTCGCCACCAGTCTGAATGTCGTGGGTATAAAATTTATGCTTAGCTGGAACCTTCTCCAATAAATGATATGTTTCCCCATTATATACTACTTCTTTCCCTTGTTCTAAATCTGTTAGAGCAACAATTACATTGTCCTTTTCATTCACCTTCAAGACTATGTTCTTCATAATCGAAATAAAATTTATTTTATTAATAGCATAACGTTGTGGGCTATAAAAATAAAACAAAAAGCGTTGTATTTCATCGTATAATTTTTAACTTCAGCAAATGCCTTTGAATATCAATCTAGCATTGAAAAGCTAAATGATATTAAAAGTCATCATCAACGTTTACAAACCAAAACTGCTTATATGACTAAAGGACTCTCCTTTTCAGACTTATTCGTATTCTTTGCATACATCGTTATTGTTGCCAGTTACGGATTTTGGATATATAACAAGAAAAAGAAAAAAACTGCTGATACAAAAGATTTCTTCCTTGCTGAAGGTTCACTAGCCTGGTGGGCTATTGGCGCTTCACTCATTGCATCGAATATCTCTGCTGAACAATTCATTGGAATGAGTGGTGATGGTTTTTTTGTAGGTGTTGCTGTAAGTGTGTATGAATGGTTTGCAGCAATTGCGTTGGTGATCATTGCAGTATGGTTCATGCCAATCTATTTGAAGAATAAAATCTTCACGATGCCTCAGTTTTTAAAGACTCGTTATAATGAATCCGTTGCACTGATCATGACAGTCTTTTGGCTTTTCTTATACATCTTCGTGAACCTTACTTCTATTCTATACCTTGGCTCTGTTGCTATCAATGGGTTATTAGGGGGGCAATACCTTCACTTGATCATGATAGTACTTATGCTTTTTGCTCTTGTTATCACGTTAGGTGGGATGAAAGTAATTGGATATACAGATGTTATTCAAGTGGCTGTATTGATTATCGGCGGACTAGCTACTACATACCTTGCGTTGACCATTGTGAGCGACAAATTTGGTAGCGGCGGCTCAGCTATTTCTGGTTTCTTAGATTTAATGAAGCAAGCTCCCGAACATTTTCACTTGATTCAACCTAAACCAACACTTACAACTACTACGATAGATCAACCGGAGAACTTAGATATTCAGAAATACATAATTCTCCCTGGTATATTAATGTATCTCGGTGGACAGTGGGTTCTACACCTTAACTATTGGGGTTGTAATCAATACATCACACAACGTGCGCTAGGGGCCGATCTAAAAACAGCTAGAACAGGTATACTATTTGCTGCATTTTTAAAATTATTAATGCCTGTTATCGTAATGCTTCCAGGTATTGCTGCTTTCGTTTTATATAAAAATGGACATCTTCCTGAAATGGGACAAGGGAGCAAGGATGGTGCTTATTCTGCTATCCTTGGATTTTTACCTAGTGGATTAAAAGGACTTTCTCTAGCAGCACTTACAGCAGCCATCGTAGCTTCACTTGCCGGAAAAGCCAATAGCATCTCAACCATTTTTACCCTTGATATTTTTAAAAAATACATAGATAAAGATGCAAGTGAAAAAAAATTGGTGTGGACTGGTCGTCTTGCTATTGCAGCATCCATGATGGTAGCCGTAATATTTACTTGGAGTGATTCACTGGGTATTGGAGGTGAAGGAGGGTTTACCTTCATTCAAAAATATACAGGGTTTATTAGTCCGGGTGTATTCGCAACCTTCATCCTCGGTATGTTTTGGAAACGAACAACCGGAACGGCTGCATTGGTAGGAATCATAGCTGGTTTACTATTATCAATTTTATTTAATAATTATGCTGTGCTCTTGTTTGGAAAAGAAACACTACTCTATACTGCATTTGAATATCAAAAGCTTGACCATGGAGTAGTAAAAACCATTACTGAAATTCCGTTCTTGATTAATATTGGCTGGGCATTTTTCTTCACTGTATTAATTATGATAGCAGTTAGTTTGGCTGGACCGAAAGTAAATGAGAAGGCATTTATATTTGAAAAGGGTATGTTTAAATTAGAACCCCGCTCTATCATTATGATTGTGGCTGCTTGGATGATCTTAGCTGCTCTCTATATCAGATTCTGGTAAGTAGAATTTAGAGTGTAGAAATAAATTGATTCTATCAACGAATAATGCCCCATAATGGGGCATTATTTTTTCAGCGGAGACTGAGGGATTCGAACCCTCGAAACAGTTTCCCGTTTACACGCTTTCCAAGCGTGCTCCTTCAGCCACTCGGACAAGTCTCCGTAAAATCGGACGGCAAAAATAAACCCTTAAAACTTAGAAGCCGAATATTTTTTTCGCATTGGCAGTGGTTAGATTGTCCACTTCCTCAAGTGTAATCTTTTTGATCTCACTGATTTTTTCGGCAACATATTGAACATAACTTGCTTCGTTTCGCTTCCCCCTAAATGGAACAGGAGTTAAATATGGTGCATCTGTCTCCAATACAATTGACTCTATAGGAACAGATTCTAATACCCTAGCCAACCCAGCATTTTTATAAGTAAGTACGCCCCCAATTCCAAGCATAAAACCTAGCTCAATAATCTTTTTAGCTTGGCGCTCATCTCCACCAAAACAGTGAAAAATTCCGGTTATTTCCCCTTTGCCAACTTCTTCAACAATTCGAATACAATCGTCCATCGAACTACGCGTATGGATTACAATAGGAAGATTATGTGCAATGGCCATGTTTATTTGCCTAGAAAAGGCATCGATCTGCTGCGACTTATATTCAACAGAATGATAATAATCCAATCCAATCTCTCCTATGGCTGCAAATTTTCTCTTGCCTAACCAGTCTTCCACGAGCTTGAGCTCATCCTCATAATTCGATTCTACATAGCAAGGATGAAGTCCCATCATAGGAATACAATATGCTTCATGTTGATCAGCTAAAGCAATCATAGCCTCATGGGTAGATGAATCTATGGCAGGCAAGTATACTTTCTCAATCCCAGTCTTTTTAGCCCTATCGATGACCTCGTTGAGGTCGGCTATAAACTCCTCTGAATACAAATGACAGTGTGTATCAATCATTAAGGCTGAATAATTTGTGATAAAAATCCTAAAAACTTCAGTTCATCTCCTAAGTGAAAATAGAAAAAAACTGTACCTTCCAAAAAGTTTTCATAGGGTACGGATTAAAAACGGGCCAGGGTTTCCACCCAGGCCCTCTCTTTTTGAAATAATCCACAACCTATTTCTTATCTAATACGCTGAACTTGAACCCCTTTTGGCTTCCTTTTTTTAACAATTCCGTTAAAGCAAACATCATATTAAGCTCTGCTTTTTCAGAATCGTGAAACACAACAATTGACCCATTCTGAATATTTTCAGTTACCCGTTTGGAAACATCAGCAGGACTGATATCCTGGTCATAATCAGCACTCAAAATAGTCCACATTATAATTTTCATACCCATCTTACGAATGGAACGGGCTTGTTTACCCGTCATACGCCCATAAGGTGGTCGAAACAACGATGTTTTAATGAGTCTTTGCGCTTCTTCTACATCAACCACATATTCATTGGTAGAAGTCTTCCATCCATTCAAATGATGTTGAGTATGATTTCCAATAATATGACCAGCTGCTATAATTTGTTCCACAATTGCAGGATACTGTTTAACTCGATCTCCTATGCAAAAGAAGGTGGCCTTTGCATCATATTCATTCAATAATTCCAATACACGGGGAGTAATGTCCGGATGAGGACCATCATCAAATGTTAAAAATAACTCGTTAGATGAAGATTCAATTCGCCAAACTCGATGTGGATAGAGCTTTTGGATAAATCGTGGAACCCGTGCAGGGATGATCATGCATCCTGATTTTTAAATTTCTCAAAAGCCTCCTTATTCATTTCCTCTATTAAGGTCAACAAATCTGCTTTCCCTGTTTTTTTCTCAGCACTCGTAACAAATATCGGAGGAAGTTCTACCCATGTTTTTTTCATGGCTTCAGCAAACTGACGTACATGGGAACTGACAACCTTTTGAGTTTCTTTATCTGATTTAGTGAAAACAATGGCAAATGGAACCTTCCATTCACCCAGTTTATTGACAAAATCAAGGTCAAGCTGTTGTGGGGTATGCCTTGAATCAACCAACACAAAAAGATTAATCAGATTTTCTCTAGAACGAACATATTCACCAATCATCTTCTCCCAACTCTTCCTCTTTGATGCAGAAACTTTAGCAAATCCATATCCCGGAAGATCCACCAAATACCATTGCTGCAAGGGCGCATGCTCTTTCTCCCTACTTTCTATAAAAAAATGATTGATCAATTGAGTCTTCCCTGGCGTACCGGAAGTCTTAGCTAAATTTTTGATCCCTGTAATCATATTAATCAAGGAAGATTTGCCCACGTTACTTCTTCCAATAAACGCATATTCTGGTCTATCTGGCTTTGGACAGGCTGTATGATCGGGATTACTGATGATGTATGTTGCCTTGGTAAAGATCATGGATGGGTTGAGATTTATAAAAGCTTTAAGACCGATAGTGGCTAATTTGACTATTTTTGTAGCCATGGGAAAATTCGCGCACGATACTGTCGTTCCTGATATTGCATCAAATTTATCGAAAAAAGAGCAGGTGGCACTCATGTTCAACAGAATTGCCCCTCAATACGACTTTCTTAACCGGTTTTTATCCGCAGGAATCGATATAAGTTGGAGAAAAAAGGCATTAGGAACGCTAAAAAGCATCAATCCACAAGTGATTTTAGATGTGGCAACCGGCACTGCAGACGTAGCTATTCTTGCCACTAAAATACTTAGTCCAAAAAAAATCATCGGAATTGACATTTCGGAGGGCATGCTTGACCTAGGAAGAAAAAAAATCAAAGAATCACAATTAGAAAATACGATTGAACTCCAATTGGGGGATAGTGAAGCCCTGAATTTTGCAGACAACACATTCGATGCAGTCACCGTTTCATTTGGCGTGCGAAATTTTCAACAACTCGAAAAAGGGCTTTCAGAAATAAACAGAGTGTTAAAGCCCGGGGGTAAACTAGTTATATTAGAATTTTCTCGGCCTTCACTTCCAGGAATCCAACAAATATATAACCTATACATGTCTATTGTGGCCCCAGGAATGGGACGTCTATTTTCAAAAAATAGAGATGCTTATCAATACCTAAACGATTCAGTTCAAAAATTTCCAGAAGGAAAAGAATTCATCCAAATTCTATCATCAACCGGATTTAGCAATACCTCTTACAACAGACTTAGCTTAGGAATATGCAGCATCTACATAGGCGAAAAATAATATCACTTGTTATATCTCTTTTCATTCTGCTGTCATCCTATGCTCAGCATGGAATTGAATTGAATCTACCAGACCACGATGACAAGAAATATTATTTTGGCATTGTGTTAGGCTATAATACTTCACATTATAACATTACTCATCATCCTTATTTTTTAGATCGAGATACTGTTCAAACAGTTAATTCTAAAAATAGTGGCCGGATACATTTAGGTATCATGGCGAATTATCAGCTTTCGAAACACCTCGATGTGCGCTTCTATCCATTGAACCTTATATTTAGTGAAAAGAAATTTGGATATACACTACGTTATCCAAATGACCCAGCCACAACATATGAAAAGCAAAATGTAGAGTCCATCGTAATGAGCTTCCCATTGCAAGTGCGGTTAAAAAGCGATCGAATTAATAATTTTCGAGTGTATACACTTGCTGGGATGAAATATGACTTCGACTTAGCAAGCAATTCAGGTGCACGAAATTCCGACAACATTGTCAAAGTAAATAAAACAGACTATGGCATTGAAGGTGG
>CANGBH010000004.1 GCA_947451935.1 Chitinophagaceae bacterium | reverse complement strand
GGTTTTGTTGTTACAGACCGTATGTTGGAAATGTTTAAAAAGAAGAAGTAACTTATATATAAACAAGGAATAATGGAATTGAACTTACTTGCTTTATGTTATCTATTCGGATCAATATCATTTATTGTTGGGTTAAAGATGTTGTCTAATCCTGCTAGTGCTCGAAAAGGTAATTTGTTTGCAGCGGCTGGTATGACTATCGCTATCTTGGGTACCATCTTTTTATATGAAGAAGATGGTGTAAAGCTTGGAAACTATGGGTGGATATTTGGCGGACTTATTTTAGGAAGTGTAGTCGGAACATTGATGGCGAAAAGGGTTCAAATGACTTCCATGCCTGAAATGGTAAGTTTATTTAATGGAATGGGCGGTGCATGTGCGGCACTTATTTCTATCATTGAATTCAGGCATCTTGTGAAGGGCAATCCCACTGAAGCGATAAGTGAGATAGGTTCTTTTTCTGGCTTGGATCAAACAAAACTTCTCATCATTTTACTTGGGTTGATTATTGGCGCTGTGTCATTTGCAGGAAGCATGATTGCTTGGGGTAAGCTAAATGGTAAGATTAAAGATTTTTCATTCAAAGGGCAGCATATCGCTAATTTATTATTGTTTGCCATAACTATACTTTTGGCTGCTGACATAATTATTGCACGACCAGGTGAGACACCTTTATTCTTTTACTTGATTATTTTCTTTTCAGTTTTATATGGTGTCTTTTTTGTGCTTCCGATTGGGGGGGCTGATATGCCTGTGGTGATTTCACTTTTAAATTCCTTTACTGGTGTCGCAGCAGCGTGTGGAGGATTTTTATATAGCAATAAGGTGATGTTGACTGGTGGAATTCTTGTTGGTGCAGCGGGAACACTACTTACTATTTTAATGTGTAAAGCAATGAACCGCTCGTTGAAAAATGTTTTGATAGGTTCATTTGGGTCAGGTGCCAATACAGGGCAGGGCAGTGCAGCAATGGTGGGTTCTTATAAAGAAATTTCCCTAAGTGATGCTGCTGTAGTCATGGGTTATGCCAATAAAGTGATGATTGTTCCTGGTTATGGATTAGCCGTTGCTCAAGCTCAACACGTATGTCATGAATTGGAGAAAACCCTTGAGGCAAGAGGGGTTGAGGTGAAATATGCTATACACCCAGTAGCGGGTCGTATGCCAGGTCATATGAATGTATTGTTAGCTGAAGCCGATGTGAGTTATGATAAACTCTTGGAAATGGAAGTTGCCAATGAAGAATTTAAAACGGCAGATGTTGTACTAATACTTGGGGCAAATGATGTTGTCAATCCTGCTGCAAAATCTGATCCGGCATCTCCTATTTATGGTATGCCGATTTTAGAAGTCGAAGAGGCGAAGCATGTTATTGTAAATAAAAGAAGCATGAAGCCTGGTTATGCTGGGATTGAAAACCAACTTTTTTTTCAACCTAAAACATCGATGCTTTTTGGTGATGCAAAAAAGGCGCTTCAAGATTTGCTAACAGAAATCAGGAATATCTGATCAGGATTTTTTCTTTTTCCGCAATCAATATTTTATAAATAAAGAAGTAACTAAATTAACTAGTATGAGAATTTATATACTTGTAGCCGTTTTGTTTTTGACTATAACACATTCCATTGCCCAAGAAAATATAACTGGGTTTGCTTCGATGAATGCAGCCAAACAATTGGAGCTTGAAAAGCAATTCGATTTGATGGTTTCAACTTCAAATCAAGATACTTGGATGAAATTTTTAACGTCAAGACCTCATCATGTTGGTTCGGTTCAAGGGAAAGCGAATGCTGAATATATGGCGAACCTTTTCAAGCAGTGGGGGTATGACACAGAGATTGCAATGTATGATGTATTATTTCCATCACCTAAGTCAAGGCTTCTTGAGTTGCTTGGTGATAAGCCTTATAAAGCTAAACTTGAAGAAACTGCTGTAAAGGAAGATAAGACCTCAGGTCAAAAAGCGGAGCAGTTGCCATCATATAATGCATACTCTGCTGATGGTGATGTTACAGCTGAATTGGTTTTTGTGAACAGAGGTGTGCCAGCGGATTACGAAGTACTTGAGAGAATAGGAATAGATGTAAAAGGGAAAATTGTTATTGCAAAATATGGTGGGTCTTGGCGCGGGATAAAACCTAAAGTCGCTGCAGAACATGGTGCAATTGGATGTATCATATATTCCGATCCAAAGGATGATGGCTATGTTGAAGGGGATGTTTATCCTAAGGGGCCTTTTAGGCCACAACAAGGCGTTCAACGGGGTTCTGTAATGGATATGCCAGTATACCCGGGTGATCCAACCACCCCTGATTATGCCTCAACTAAGGATGTGAAAAGACTTGCACGGGAAGATGTAAAAACAATCATGAAAATCCCAGTGTTGCCTATATCTTATGAAGATGCATTGCCATTGCTAACTTCCTTGTCTGGTGAGGTTGTGCCTGATTCTTGGAAAGGCGGTCTACCTATTACATATCATGTTGGTCCTAGTGTTGCAAAGGTTAGATTAGCATTGAAGTTTAATTGGGATATCAAAACATTATATAATGTCATTGCTAAGATGAAGGGTGAAAAGTATCCCGATGAATGGGTGATTCGCGGAAATCATCATGATGGTTGGGTCAATGGGGCTTCCGATCCAATAAGTGGAATGGTTGCAGAAATGGAAGAGGCAAGGATAATTGGAGAGCTTTCTAAAAAGGGATTCAAACCACAACGAACCTTAGTTTTTTGTGCTTGGGATGGTGAAGAGCCTTCTTTACTTGGCTCAACTGAGTGGGTAGAAGATCATGCGGTTGAATTGAAACAAAAAGCTGTTGCCTATTTAAATTCAGATGGTAATAGCAGAGGTTATGTTGGCTTTGGCGGTTCTCATGCATTGGAACTTTTTTTCAATGAGGTTGCAAGGGATGTCAAGGATCCTGAAACTGGGGTATCTGTAGCAGAAAGACGGTATGCTAAAATGTTAGTAGATGCAGACCGTGGATCTGTATCAAAAATCATTGGGCAGAAAAATTTTAAAATAGAGGCACTTGGTTCCGGATCTGATTTCTCGCCATTTTTTCAGCACCTTGGAATACCCTCTGCAAATATTGGATATGGTGGAGAAGGTGATGGAGGTGAATATCACTCTATATATGATTCATATGATCATTTTATACGGTTCAAAGATCCCGGTTTTCAATATGGATCAGCCTTGGCAAAAACGGCAGGGAGGTCTATGCTTCGCTTAGCAAATGCTGATGTGTTGCCATTTGACTACGCAACTCTCGTGAATACCATTGCAGGATATGTTGCTGAATTAAAGGCAGGTATAGATCAGATGAGGGTAGAAACAAACGCAGAAAACAAATTAATAAAAGAAGGTTTTTTTGATCTTGCAAAGGATCCTCAGCATAGCCTAGCCAATCCTCAAATAAAGGAATCTGTTCCTTTTCTGGATTTCAGCAAGTTAGATAATGCTATGACTCAGGTTGAAGCAACTTCAACAGTGTTAACGTCATTGCTTCATCAGTCACTTGTCCTTGATCCTATAAAAATGCAGTTGTTGAATAGTGTATTATTTCATGCAGAACAGCAGTTGCTTGATGAAAAAGGCTTACCGCGCCGACCTTGGTATAAACACATGATTTATGCGCCAGGCTTTTATACTGGATATGGCGTAAAAACGATACCTGGTGTCAGGGAAGGTATTGAGCAGCGAAATTGGAAAGAGGCTCAAGGATATATTGAAGTGGTTGCAGCAAGTATCCTAAACTTTAACCAAGCTTTGCAAAAGGGAGTCGCTGCCTTCAAATGATACCATCAGAAATTTTTCTTTCCTCTTTAAAAGAGTGTGCAGGATTTTCATTATCTGCATTCATTGATGCACACGCTAAGGGGGCTGTTGTTTCTATCAGGGCTAATGAATCCAAATTTGCACACGCTTCAGCTTCCATAGGAACAAACTTATTGGCAGCTTCTGATGGAATATTTGCAGAAGAAAATTTTGCTGGAAATGTGCCTTGGTGCGAAAATGCTTTCTATCTAACACGTCGGCCCTCCTTCACGCTTGATCCACTAGTCCATGCTGGTGCATATTATGTACAGGAAGCATCAAGTATGTTTATACATTATGCATTATCTGTTATTCTTGGTGAACAACGTGATTTAAAGGCATTAGATCTTTGTGCATCACCTGGAGGTAAAACAACTTTATTGGCTTCGCTTCCACATTTTAGGTTGGTTTTAGCCAATGAGATTATCCAGTCGAGGGTTCAAGCGCTTTATGAAAATGTCGTAAAATGGGGTTCCCCTCATGTTTTTGTATCGAATAATGACCCTGAAGATTTCAATACTCTTCAAGGTTTTTTTGATGTCGCCTTGATAGACGCTCCATGTAGTGGCAGCGGATTGTTTAGGAAGGATAGTGATGCTGCAGTTATGTGGAATCCTGAATTGGTTGACTTTTGTTCATCTCGGCAAAAAAGAATATTAACTGATGGAGCTAAAGCGCTTACCGAAAATGGCGTTTTAGTTTATTCTACTTGTTCTTACTCTATAGAAGAAAATGAACAAAACTTGGATTTTTTGATGCGTGAGGGTGAATATGAGTCAATTCAAGTTTCAGTAGACAAGCCTTGGGGAGTAGTCGAAACAGAATCTCCTATTTACCATGCTTTTGGCTATCGATTTTATCCCGATAAGTTGAAAGGAGAAGGATTTTTTTGTGCTTTTTTGCGAAAAAAAACTGAAACTTATTTTACCCAGCCTGAAGTTAGTCAAAAAAAAGCAGTAGATACACATGTTGATTTTTTAAATGCGTGGTTGAATCCATCCAAGGAGTTGTCTTATTCCACTCATGATAAAGATGTTTTTGTAGTAGATGCAATAAATAAAGAAGATGTTCAGTTGCTTCAAAGAATATTAAACATTAGGAAATCAGGGACGCGTATTGGTTCGTTGTTGCGAAACGATATTATTCCTGATCACGAATTAGCCATGAGCACCTTGTACTCGAGCGAAATTCGAAAAGTTGAATTGGACAAGGACCAAGCCTTAAAATATCTGAGGAAAGATGATTTCACGTATGGTATTAGCGAATTAGGATGGATTTTGGCCACCTATAAAGGGATTCCAATGGGTTGGATTAAGGCATTATCTGGAAGAGTAAATAATTATTATCCCATGAAATGGAGAATATTGATGAGGAAATGATTTTGCCTTATTTTTACATTCTTACGTCTATTCGTATTCATAGAATAATAGATTAATTTTCAAGTCAATTTTTTTTATGCGCACTACTTATATCATATTTTTTTTATTTATCTCATTAAGAGGCTTTGCTCAATCCGCTCAATTCATAGTAAAAAGTACAGGTAAAGGGTTGTATATAGAGCATAAGGTTATTCCTAAAGAGAACTGGTATAGCATTGGCCGGAAGTATGAAATTAGCCCACGTGAAATCGCACCATTTAATGGGCTTAGTATGGATAAAGGATTGTCAATTGGGCAGATTATAAAAATCCCATTGCTTCCCACCAACTTCAATCAAGATTTAGAAAATAAAACCGGTGTTCCTGTAGCCCATATTGTTACTCAAAAAGAAGGGCTGCTTCATATTGCGTCTCAATACAATGTTACGGTTGCACAATTAAAGAAGTGGAACAAACTAAATGCTGATCAAATCAATATAGGTGATGAGTTGGTTATTGGTTTTGTAAAGGCTACAATGCCTGTTCTGCAAAATACATCAACAGAAGCAGTAAAAGTGGAGACTGTTGTGCAGGCTACACCAAGTCTTGTTGTTCAGCAAGAAGTTAAAAAAAATATTGTGGTTGCTGCTCCAGTTTCAACGCCAACTTTAGCTGAGAAGAAAGTAGAAAAGCAACAAGAGAAAGTGGCTGAACCACAAATTAATAAGCCGACAAAAGTAGTTGATAACTCTGCTGTTGTTACCACTAATCAAAAGCCAATTCAAGTAGATGCTGCTGCTAAAGGTGCAGGATATTTTTCTTCATTCTTTGAACAGCAATCTAAAGAGGGTAAGCCTCAAAAATTGGAAGGATTTGTTTATGGCGTATTTAAAAGTAGCAGCGGCTGGGATGATGGGAAGTATTATGTATTGCTAAACAGCGTTGTGCCCGGTACAATTGTAAAAATAAGTGTTAAGGGAACTGACAAGTCAGTTTTTGCCAAAGTACTAGGGTCAGTTCCTCCCGGAAAGGAAAGTGATGGAATGTCTATGCGTATGAGTAATAGCGCTGCATCTGCCCTTGGAATTACTGAAACAAATACTACATTGAGTTTGGTATGGTTTAATTAAAGTTTATTTCTATGCATAAACTGTATATACTTTTCTCATTATAATATCTAGCTCTAAACTAAATCCCTGTTTACTCTATGTATCTGATTTCGGTAAAACATAGAGGTAGCAATATGCTGATTTAAGTGAAATAAATAAATAAGGGATCTCTAAAATTAAAGGGGTATGAATTCTTTTGTTTTTCAACTGTATAGAGTAATTGTTCCGAAGCCCATAAGAAAAAAAAATCTTTTATCTCAGCTTCAGAAAAAAATACCAGCATATTATAATGCAATCCCTTCTAGTTTAAACGATCCTGAGGTGCAAGATGTTCTCCGTTTTATTAATCAAAATGGTGTTCGCATTTTTCCATATTCATTTACAAGCCAGTACACATTAAATTCTATTGAGGTCTTCAAGGATTCTGAATGTGGCTTAAAATATGTTTTGCAAGATGGCAAAAGACTTTATTTCAAAAGACGTTGGACTTCTGATAGGATTCGGCGGTCTTTTCATGACCTTACCCTTGAGCAAGATGAAAAGAGTCCACACCGTTATCTTTCAAATGAATTTAATTTAAGCGCTGACGATGTTGTGGCGGATTTTGGGGCAGCTGAGGGAAATTTTTCTTTATCTGTCATAGAGCGAGTAAAAAAGATATATTTATTTGAAGCAGATCAAGAGTGGATTGAGGCATTACAACACACCTTTGCACCTTGGAAAGATAAGGTTGAAATAGTGCCGAAGTTTATCTCCGACAAAAATGATGATCGTCATTCTTCTGGAGATATTTATTTCCAGGATAAAGTGGTGAGCTTCATGAAGATTGATGTTGATGGTGGAGAGCGTGGTTTGCTCAAGGGATTTGAAACCATTCTTTCTCATAGGAAACCAATGAGGATTGCCTTGTGTACATATCATCAACATTCAGATCAAACTGATTTTACGGAAATGCTTGAAAAGGTTGGGTATACTGTGACACCTTCTCCAGGGTATATGATATTTTATTATGACAAAAAACTGCGTGCACCCTATTTAAGAAGGGCATTGATACGGGCCACAAAATAAATGGATATGAATTGGGAAATCTTGAAGTCTGAATATCTCTTTAGTGATTTGTGGTTTACGGTGCGTAAGGATCAATGTAA
Organism: Chitinophagaceae bacterium; assembly: GCA_947451935.1. Lineage (GTDB taxonomy): Bacteria > Bacteroidota > Bacteroidia > Chitinophagales > Chitinophagaceae > Pollutibacter. The sequence goes on along the minus strand of CANGBH010000004.1, from coordinate 77,513 downwards.
GAGGCAGGATGGTGCCATTGTAGATCCATATTATGTGTATGAATTTCCGGATTGGGTTACAGCAGTAGCAATTACTTCCGAGGGCGAGTTTATTTTTGAGAGGCAATATAGGCATGCATTGGGCTTAACTATGATGGAAATACCAGGCGGGTGTGTCGATGCGACGGATAGAGATCCTAAAGAAGCTATCGCCCGTGAGCTCATGGAAGAAACAGGGTACGAATTTGATTCCATCGAATTTTTAGGCAAGACTTCTGCAAATCCATCGACAAATAATAATTGGATGCATTTTTATTTGGCTACTGGAGGAAAGCTAAAAGCCTCGCAATCGTTGGATGCTAATGAAGAAATTGAAGTCAAATTACTTAAACTTGAAGAGGTCAAGAATCTCTTGCGAAATAAAGAAATCGTTCAGAGCATGCATGCTACAGCTCTTTTTTATGCTTTAGAGAAATTAGGTGAGCTTACGTATTAGTCTTTATTATTTCACCTACTACAAAGATACTTCCACAAACTAGTATAAGATCATTTGGATCTGCACTTAACAAAGCATTTTTAATCGCCGCGTTAACATCATCAAATAACTTTCCCTCGAGGTTAATGCTATTTGCAATTTCTTTCAATTCCTCATTTGTTAATGCTCTAGGTATGTGTGCCTGTGTAAAATAAAAACAAGCATCCTTGGGTAGTAGTTTAAGAAGTGATACAATGTCCTTGTCTTTTGAGAAGCCTAAAATTAAGTGTAGCTTATCATACTTGATTGTCTTAAGCTGTTTCAAAATTTCTTTTATCCCATCTATGTTGTGAGCTACATCGGAAATTAATAAAGGTTCTTCTGAGAGTACGTCCCACCTGCCTGCTAAGCCAGTAGTTTGTTTTGCATGGCGTATGCCATCTGATACAGAAGCTGCAGACAAGTTCCATCCAAGTTCTTCAAGCACATGAGCTGCGGTCAACACTGTAGTGATGTTTTCTTGCTGGTAAAGTCCGGGCATGTCTGATTGATAGTCAAGCTCTTTCCCTGAACGCATATCAGATAAGTGAACAGAGATGAGTGATGGCGATAAATGAGATGCCGTTGAAGTATATTGTTTATCTGCGAAGTAAATTGCAGATCCCGTTTCTATTGCCCTTTTCTCAAAAATGTTTTTTGTTTCCGGTTGGGTCCTTCCAATTACTACTGGAATAGTAGTCTTAATGATGCCTGCCTTTTCAGATGCAATTTCTTCAAGTGTATTTCCGAGGATATGGGTGTGGTCGTATCCAATGTTGGTGATAATGGAAATTTCTGGCAGGATTACATTGGTGCTATCCAATCTGCCGCCAAGTCCAGTTTCTATAATGGCAATATCAACTTGTTTTTCTGCAAAATAATCAAATGCCATACCCACCGTTACTTCAAAAAAGGAAGGCTGAATTTCTTCAATGAGTGGCATTATTTTGTGGGTAAATTTTTCTACGGCTTGTTTACTAATCATCTCCCCATTAATTCGAATTCTTTCCCTAAAGTCAACCAGATGCGGGGAAGTATACAGCCCTGTTTTATATCCCGAAAATTGAAAAATTGATGCTAGCATATGGCTGACAGATCCTTTCCCATTTGTTCCAGCAATATGAATAGTTTTAATTTTTTTCTCGGGATGTGAGAGGAACGTACAAATGCTAATTGTGTTATTAAGATCGTTTTTTAGAGCAGCCGGACCAATTCTACTGAACATGGGCAGTTTAGAGTATAGGAATTGTAGGCATTCTTCGTAATTCATATGGCAAAGATATTGAGTCTAGGTTGTTAAAAAACAATGGATAAATAGTCCATCTTGGCTCGGGTTGGTTTGCTTGCCTTCTTTATCTTCGTGATTATGGAGATGATCTTGTGGCTTCCTGTTTCAATTTTATTATTTGCAGCAGCTGTTCAACTTTTTTATTACTTAAGGTATTTTATATTGTTGGCCCTTTATAAGAAGAAGGAGCTCGAATCGAGTAGAGAAAACGCGGTAACGGTAATAGTTTGTGCTCGTGATGAAGCCGATGAGATTGCTAGAAATTTACCAGGCATTCTTGTTCAAGAATATAGAAGCAGTCATGAAGTTCTAGTGGTGAATGATAATTCAATGGATGACACAAAATACCTCCTAGACGGACTCTATAAAGATTTTAAGCAGCTTCATATTGTTGAATTAAAGCAAGAGGCCATGCATATTCCAGGAAAAAAATTCCCACTTTCTATGGGGATTAAATCTGCTAAGCATGAGGTGCTTCTTCTAACTGATGCTGATTGCATTCCTGCTTCTGAGCATTGGCTAAGTCATATGCAGCGTGCATTTAAGCCAGGAATAGAAATTGTGTTAGGATATGGAGCATACCAAAAAAAGAAAGGACTACTAAATTGGCTAGTTCGGTTTGATACATTTCACACAGCACTTCAATATTTTTCATTTGCCTTAGGCGGTATGCCGTATATGGGGGTAGGCCGAAATTTAGCCTATAAAAAGGAGTTGTTCTTTAGGCAAAAAGGGTTTGCTGCGCACCATCATTTACCGGGCGGCGATGACGATCTATTTATCAATGGGTGTGCTAATGATCAAAATACAGCAATTGTGATTGATAAGGATGCATTTACCTATTCAACACCGCCTAGAAATTGGACTGAATGGATTAGTCAAAAGGAACGGCATAATGCAACCGGAAAGTATTATAAAAAAAAGCATAAGGTTGTTTTAGGAATCTATCTAGCCTCTCATTTTTTTTATTATCCTGCTTTTATAGTAACCCTATTTACGCCTTATTGGCTTGTGGCATTAATAATATTCGGCACACGATTTCTGATACAAGCTTTTGTGTTTTTTAAATCCATGAAAAAGCTTGGAGAGATTGACTTATTTCCATTCTTTTGGCTCTGGGATGTATGGATGTTTTTTTATTACATTATTTTTATGTCCTCTATATGGAAGAAGCCAAAGACCCAATGGAATTAATTCTTAGCTATTTTGATGACTTTACAGATCACCAAATAGCGCAGTATAGAAAGCTTCAGTCGTTGTATACTGAATGGAATGAAAAAATAAATGTCATATCGCGAAAGGACATCGATTCTTTATATGAACGTCATGTATTGCATTCTCTATCTATTGCAGCAAAATTCCCATTGAGTGAAGGGTTGGATATAATAGATATTGGTACTGGCGGTGGCTTTCCTGGAATTCCGTTAGCTATTTTTTTTCCTGAAGTCAATTTTTATTTATCCGATTCAATTGCAAAAAAAATTAAAGTAGTGAGTGAAGTTGCCGATGCGATAGGCTTGAAAAATGTAGAGGCTCGTCACGGCCGTGCAGAGGCTATTGTGGGAAGAAAATTTGATTTTGCTGTTTCAAGGGCGGTAGCTCCTTTGGCAGACTTGTGGAAGTGGGCAAAGCCGTTATTGCGAAATGAACGAAAGTTAGAGGATTATAAGAATGGATTAATTTGTCTAAAAGGGGGCGACTTAACCGAAGAGATTGTTGTTTCTGGACTTCGTCCTCATGTTACTGAAATTCAGACATTGTTCCCTGAAGAATACTTTCAGGAAAAGTTTATTGTGTATGTTCCTATCTAAACATACTTAAAGTGGAACATAATGCAGATTCACTACAAATTATATATTTCCAAATCTCAATCTTAGTGTATACTTGCATATGCAGAAGTATGGCCACCATATTAGGGTTTGCGTTGTAGAGGACAATCATTTTCTACGGCATGCCTTTGGCCAGATGGTGAGTAATGGTGTTGGATATGATCTTGTTGCGTCATACGATTCTGGCGAAGCTGCAATAGCCAATATCCCAACAATTTTACCTGATGTAGTATTGATGGATATTGACATGGGACTAATCTCTGGTATCGAAGCTGTTAGAGTTTTAAAACAGAAATGCCCTCAAGTTCAATTCATCATGTGCACGGTGCACGATGAAGATGAAAAGATCTTTCAAGCCCTTAGTGCGGGAGCTAGTGGGTATCTGCTTAAGTCTACACAGCCAGATGATATTCTTCTCGCGATAAAAGAATTGTATAATGGGGGTGCTCCCATGAGTAGTCAAATTGCCAGTAAAGTTGTTGCTAGTTTTAGAGTGAAAAGCCAAGTCAATAATGAAGTAACTGAAAAGTTGTCTGCTAGAGAAGGGGAGATTCTTGAAGAATTGGTGAATGGATTATTGTATAAAGAAATTGCTGTTAAGTTAGGCATCAGCCAAGAGACAGTTCGAAAACATGTTTATAATATTTATAAGAAGCTTCAAGTGAATAACAGAGTAGAAGCATTTAATAAATATTATGGTAATAGTGGAAAGGGAGGCTAAGCGTTATAGATTGTTTGAGAACTCACTAACTCTATCAACTTGCTTTGTCGTTTCCGACAATGCGAATATCAAATCTGGATCCTCAGGAGTAATTTTTTCACCTTCTCTTTTTCGGGCAGAAAGGGCATCGTATAGTTTTATCAAACTATCTAATTCAAAAATTACTAAGCTTGGTCTTATTTTGTGAAGGTTAAATTGAAAAGGATCTCCATTTTCATGGTTTGGTAGCTCGGATAATGTGTTTCGAAATGCCTCAAATTCATTTAAAAAAATGCTAGAAATTCTCCTGTTGAGAACAGGGTCCATGCCTGTCATATTATTTAAACGTTTGTAAGTCATGTTTTCAGATGTACTTTAGCCTTAATATGGTATCGAAAAGTATACTTTCCTGTGTAAAACTAAGGCATAATGTAATAAAACTTCGATTTTGTAGATTGAAATTGTATATTATTTTTTATAAATTTAATTTTAAGTAATACATAATTAACTCATTATCATTTTATTGTCATTGATTTTAGTGAAATTCATCTATGGTGTTCTGCTAGATGGTTAGGGATTTTGCGAAACCCTTAGCTATTGCTAAACGTAAAGACACCACAATGATCTTATACTTTTTGGAACCTCCCTGTCTTTTCATTTATCCTGATTTTGAACATAATAGGTTTGATTCTATGATCATCAATAACAGGGTTTTCCATTGTTTGTGCATGACCGTGTTGATGTACTGAAGAGCTTGTCATGAGTGGCATAACCCTAGAGAAAAGTATATCTCTCGCTGTTGACAAATCCTCGCCAAGTTGTTCTTCGAATCGACCATAGAGGATGACACTTTGCCAATTATAGATATCTAAGATGCTGTCTACTTGAAAACAGACATTTGGATTTTTTCGCATGATATCTAACTTTTTTCCTTCTAACACTTGCCCATATATAAAACTTCCATCAAATGTATATGTTAATGGAATGATGTAAGGGTAGTTGCCATCAGAACATGCCAGCCTGCCAATTACCTGACTTGAGAGGATATTATTAATTTGAATTTCATTCAATTCACCCATCATAAAACAACATTTTGGTTAATTTAATGGATGAAGGTATTCGCCGATGATGAACTGTAGTATGATGTTAGTTATGGCTTGAAATGATAAAAATCATATTTAATGATTTTTTATTTTATATGAAATAGTGTTTTTTGTTTCTTAATAGAGCTGTGAGGATCGTCTATTTTTTCTAAAGTAAAAGGTGAACAGTGTAAATATCATTCGAAACAGCTCGTAAGAGAACCAGTGTGTTAACTTTTCAAGTAGCGAGAAGGATCTAATTGCTTTGTTTGGACTCACCCGTTCACATTCGTTTTCGATGATGTGTGTAAGAGTTTGACTTACGCTTGTTGCAAATTCTTTATTTTCTACATCTATATTAAGCTCTATTGAAGCAAGTGCACTAATATCATTTATGTTGTACGAACCCACTGTAACAAAGCGATTGTCTGATACTGCTATTTTACCATGTAAAATATTGCGCTTGTATTCATAGATTTCTATTCCATGTCTAATCGCCCAGCGATAGAGATATTTTTCTGCATATTTAGCAATACCAACATCTGAAATACCTGCAAGGATTAACTTTATGCTTATTCCTCTGCTTAAGGCTTTAAGAATATTGCGTTTGAAAAAAGCGCCAGGAATAAAATAACTAGACATGATGATGATTGAATGTTCTGCTTGTTTGAACATGTTCATATAGCTAGCTGATATTTCATTTTTATTCATTACCCAGTCATTCCTTCGTATTCGTAGAGGGATATTGGTCTTTAAGTCAGTAGCCTTCATTATGGCCTCTTTATCTAGGATTATATTCTCTTCACTGGTTTTTGAATAAAATTGATCACAGATTTTGTATAACTCATATGCTGCCTCGCCTTTCACATAAATCGCCCAATCTAGCCAGGCTGATTGTCCTGGAGTATCATTGTATCGATCTGATATATTAATCCCTCCAACCAATGCTCTTTGTCCATCTGCCACAACAATTTTATGGTGAAGTCTTCTGCCAAAGTAAAATTTCTTACTCTTCAAGATTGGTTCAAAAAAGCGCAATCTGATTCCGTTGCTTCTGAGTTTTTTTTTGAAGTTTTGCGAGAGTTTTCGTGACGCATACCCATCAAGTAAAATTTGTACAATAACTCCTCTGTGTGCGGCTTGGATTAGATGATTTGCAATATCAATTCCCGTCGCATCATCTTCATAAATGTAAAATTGCATTTGAAGGGAAGATGTAGCATTATCGATTAGCTCAATTAATGTAGAAAAATAGGGTGATCCACCCTTTAGGAGTTCTACGGTATTGTGAAAGGTATAGGCTGATTTTATTTTGCTATTGGAATACATAGGTAGGGCGGAAAGATATGGGGTGTTTGTAGCTCGACAAATGACCTAAATCATATGTGAAGGAATCTTGTATTTCAGATAGATCAAGGGAAGAGTAATTTTTGACGTTTTTTCTCTAATCTTAGCTGTATTTTAGTTCTTCTTCTGAATCATTTGCTTTCGTACTTTTGATTTTCTTCAGAAGGTTGATATATATGACAAAAAACGTAAGTGAAACGCCTTTAATGCAACAGCATGGGGCAATCAAGCAAAAATATCCCGATGCTATTCTCTTGTTTAGGGTTGGGGATTTTTATGAAACCTTTGGTGATGATGCTGTTAAGGCTTCCTCTATATTGGGCATAACACTTACTAAGCGAAATAATGGAGCTGCTTCATCTCTTGAATTAGCTGGATTCCCACATCATTCGTTGGATACCTATTTGCATAAATTGGTCAAAGCAGGATTTCGCGTGGCCATTTGTGATCAGCTTGAGGACCCCAAAACGGTCAAAGGTATTGTGAAGCGTGGGGTTACTGAGATGGTGACACCTGGGTTAGCAACTAATGATAAATTGCTTGAGAATAAGAGCAATAATTTTTTGGCCGGCATTCATTTTGGAGAGGTATTAAATGGCGTATCATTTCTGGATATTTCTACTGGAGAGTTTTTTGTAGCCCAGGGCGACAGTGAATACATTGATAAACTACTTCAAACATTTCAGCCGGCAGAAGTAATTTTCCAAAAAGGAAAACAAGATCTTTTTTCAGAGTTGTATGGCAAGAAATTTTATACCTATTGTCTGGATCCTTGGGTATTCGATAATCGTTATGCAGAAGAAAGTTTATTGAAGCAGTTTGGTACGCATTCATTAAAGGGCTTTGGAATTGATGATTTTAATGATGGAGTTACTGCGGCAGGTGCTATTTTACATTATCTAAAAGATACCGTGCATCCCAATGTCCATCACATTTCTGGCATTCATCGTATAAATAAAGATGAGTATTTGTGGATGGACCAATTTACGATTCGCAACCTCGAACTTGTTCGGGCTGCTGCAGAAGATGGTAAAACATTAATTCAGACATTAGATAATACGGTTTCCGCAATGGGTGCAAGATTATTGCGTCGTTGGATTTTGATGCCTTTGGTGGATATTCAAAAAATTAATGAACGTCTTGATTTAGTGGATGATTTGATGAAGCATGAAGAGTGGGTGGAGAAAGTCAGTCAATGCATTAAAGCTTGTGGCGACATTGAACGATTGGTTAGTAAGATTCCTTCAAAAAAAATAAGTCCGAGGGAGTTGCAACAACTTGCTCGCGGTCTTCAAAAGATTCAAGTGATAAAAGCCTATGAAGGTGAATTCTCAAATGATCACTTGTCTAGGTTGGCTGATAACTTGAATCCATGTGCATATATCCAAGAAAAGATCTCCCGTGAAATAGCAGATGATGCTCCTGCCCAAACTGCAAAAGGAGGATATATCTCCCCTGGAATTGATGAGGACCTTGATCAGTATAGAGACCTTGCTACAGGAGGGAAAAACGTATTGGTCCAAATTCAACAACGAGAGGCCTTGGCAACCGGTATTAATACACTGAAGATTGGTTTCAATAATGTGTTTGGTTATTTTTTAGAAGTAAGTAATTCCCAGAAAAGCAAAGTTCCTCCAGAGTGGATACGAAAACAAACCCTTACAAATGGTGAGCGTTACATCACCACTGAGTTAAAAGGATATGAAGAAAAAATTATGGGTGCGGAAGAAAAAATGCTTCAAATTGAAGCACGTATCTACGATAAATTGTTGACTGAATTACAGGATTACATTGCTCAAATGCAGCTCAATGCTAATATCCTTGCTATCATTGATTGCCTTTGTTGTTTTGCCAATAATGCAAAAACGTTTGGATACTGTAAACCTCAGTTGCATCAAGAGCAGTCATTAACCATAAAGAGTGGGAGACATCCAGTGATTGAAAATATTTTGGCTTCAGGAGATACATATATTTCAAATGACATCAATCTTGATCAAGATCATTGCCAACTCATTATTCTGACTGGTCCAAATATGAGTGGTAAGAGTGCCTTATTGAGGCAAACTGCTATCATCACCTTGATGGCACATATAGGAAGCTATGTTCCCGCCTCATCGGCATCTATTCCTATTACAGATAAAATATTTACACGCGTTGGTGCATCAGATAACTTGAGTGGTGGAGAGTCTACATTTATGGTAGAAATGAATGAGACGGCTAGCATTGTAAATAATATTTCTTCGAGAAGTCTTGTTTTGTTGGATGAAATCGGAAGAGGAACTTCAACCTATGATGGTATTTCTATTGCCTGTAGTATTGCAGAATTTTTACACGATTCTCCATTACGACCTAAAACACTTTTTGCAACACATTATCATGAGATGAATGATTTGGAGGGTTATTTGCCGCGTGTTAAGAATTTTCATATTACACACAAGGAGATTGAGAATAAGATTATTTTTCTACGAAAGTTAGCACCTGGTGGAAGTACGCATAGCTTTGGGATCCATGTTGCTCGTATGGCTGGGTTGCCGACTAATTTGATTCAACGAGCTTCTTCCATTTTAGTAGAGCTTGAAAAGAAGCAAGCTGGATCATCATCTCTAGTTTCAGATAACACAGATTTGCCAAAGATTCAGCTTTCAATATTTGACGCACATACTGAGGTATTTGACGAAATCAGGGATTTAATTACCAAAGTTGATATCAATATGCTAACGCCAATAGATGCATTGAATATTTTGAATGATATCAAGAAGAAAATAAACTAGCTCAATTTAGTTCTTGATTTTTTTTCTTCTTTCCATCAGTTCTTTCATGGTTGTAAGAATGATGCCTTCGTCTGCAATGAATTTTCTAAGTTTAGGATCCGTCATAGCAAGGTAATCACCTGTTCTCGTTTGTCCAGATCCTGAAATTTTTCCAAAATGTTCAGACGGAGTATTGCAATGCATGATCATGTAGGTGATGCCTGGCTTAACCTCTTTGAGTGCATTGATGTAAAAGGCAGTCTTACTTTTTCTAATGTTATCAGTAGTAGGCTTTGCTCCATTGGGTAATTTCAACGAATAACTAGTGTTATGAAGGTCATCTATAACAGGAAGGCCTGCATTCCAAAGGGCTATCCCCACTTCCTTTGCCATCTTCATATCTGCTGCAGTTGATTTTAATTCTTCTGCTATGAGTGTATTATGTCCTGCGGGAAACATGATGGGTATACTGTATTCAATTCCAACTTTTACATAACGTTGGATAAATGCATGGGTAGCAAACAGCGTACCCATGTGTGAATCTAAATGCGTTGGTGTAAATCCCATGGTAAGGCATCGATCTATTTGAGCTTTTATCTCTTGTTCTACTTCATCTGGGGAGGCATGCTCAACAACCTCTTCTACTGTTCCCCATAGGGCACCTTCTGAATCTACTAAGCCTGGAACATTTTTTTTACCACTGAGTGGCCCCCAACGATAGTCATTCCATTCAGATGTTAAGGTTAAATGCAGACCTGCGTCTGTTTCGGGATTATCTTTCAAAAAGTGGAAGTAGCCGGATACCCAAGGGCAAGGCATCATGATGGAGCAAGAGTTTGCAACTCCGTTGGTCATACTTTGAATTGCTCCTTCATTTGATTCAACACTCATTCCTACATCATCAACATGTAGGATTACAATTCTTTTACCCTTCGGAAATCCAAGTTTTTCGGCCCATGTATTGTCTTGTGCATTTATTTCGTTAACCAAAAATAGGTTGATGAAAAGTAGGATGAAAAATGATTGAAATGTTATGCGTAAGGTTTTCTGATTGACTTTGTATGTCATGATGCTGTTCGTTTAAAATGAGTTAAAATAATTGAGATAATAAAACTAAAAGGGTGCTTACACAAGGCCTATTAATAAATTCATTAGGACGTCTACTTCCTCTTTTGTGTTCAACTTGCTGAATGAAAAACGAACATTCATTTTTTCGTTGTTTCCAATTGCTTGAATAACATGAGATCCTTGATCAGCGCCACTGCTGCAGGCACTTCCTCCTGATACACAAATATGATTTACATCAAGGTTTAATAGAAGCATTTCTGATTTTTCATTTTTAGGGAAGCCTACATTCAGCACAGTGTATAAGGAATTACCAGCTTGATCTCCGTTGAATGTGAGGCCGCTAACTTTTTCTATTAATGAATCTTGAAGGTATGATTTTATGCTTGCTATATAGTTGCGATCTGTTTGATGATTAGTTGTAGCTAATTCAAGTGCCTTGGCAAATCCAACAATGCCATAAATGTTTTCTGTTCCTGCCCGCATATTTCTCTCTTGCCCACCTCCATGAATCAGTGGAGGGATTTGAGTCGACGAATTGATGTATAATATTCCGACTCCTTTTGGACCATGAAATTTATGAGCAGATCCAGTGATAAAATCCACCTGTGTTTTATTAAGGTTAATTGGAAAATGTCCTACAGTTTGAACTGTGTCAGCATGAAAGACAGCATGGTGCTTTTTTGCAAGTTGTCCAACTTGATCTATGTCTGTAATGTTACCAATTTCATTATTGGCATGCATTAAGCTTATTAATGTTTTTTTATTACTACCGGTTAGTTTTTTTTCCAGGTCGATTAAGTCAATATGACCATCAGGTAAAAGCGAAACATATTCAATGGGAATATTGTATTTATGGGCTAAAAAAACACAGGTGTGTAGTGTAGCGTGATGTTCAATTTTAGACGTAATTATTCTAGTGCAGCCCAAGTCTCTTATTGCTGCATTGATAGCTGTATTACTACTCTCGGTACCTCCGCTAGTAAAAAAAATTTCTGAAGGATGTGCAGATAATATTTCAGCAACTGATTTTCTGGATTTTTCTATTGCGTTTCTTGTTTCCCTTCCATAAGAGTAGATGGAGGAGGGATTGCCAAAATGATTGGTTAAAAAAGGCATCATTGCCTCAAGTACAATGGGGTCTATCGCTGTAGTAGCTGCGTTATCAAAGTATATTCTAGACGCCATAATCGATTGCCTTCCGTGAGCTGCAAATATACTAATTATGGCTTAACAGAATTCTTGAATGTCTTTGATTAGCCTATTTGCAATATTGTCGGCAGTCCTCTCAAAATTACTCTCAGCATAGATTCGTATGATAGGTTCTGTGTTGCTTGCTCTGAGGTGAACCCAATCGTTGTCAAATTCAATACGCAACCCATCGATTGTATTGATAGGATTTGATTTGTACTTTGTTTTAAGTTGGTTAAACACGGCTTGTAGGTCTACTCCAACATTCAATTCAATTTTATTCTTACTGATGTAATAGTCTGGGTAGCTATTTCTTAATTGCTTGAGGCTTTTCTTTGATTCAGCTAGGTGTGAAAGGATTAACGCGATGCCTATTAATGCATCCCTGCCATAGTGAAAGTCGGGCACGATGATTCCACCATTGCCTTCGCCACCAATCACAGCATTTACTTCTTTCATTTTGGCAACAACATTTACTTCTCCTACTGCAGCCGGGTAGTATTGACCTTGGTGCTTTTCTGTAATGTCTTTTAATGCTTTTGAGGAAGAGAGGTTGCTAACCGTATTTCCTTTTCGTTTGCTCAATACATAATCAGCTACAGCTACAAGCGTATACTCTTCGCCAAACATTGAACCATCTTCACAAACGAGGACCAATCGATCTACGTCGGGATCTACTGAAATGCCAATATCTGCTTTATGGCTGATTACAGCAGCGCTCAATTGACCTAGGTGTTGAGGAAGTGGCTCTGGATTATGCGCAAACTTTCCATTCACTTCTCCATTTAGGAGAATAATATGTGTATCTGGTATCCCTAATTTATTAAGCAATGCCGGTACAAAAATTGCACCTGTACTATTAATGACATCAACAACAACCTTCAATTTTTTTTCAGCGATACTTTTTTTGTTTACGAGTTCGTATTGAAGGATTGCCTCAATGTGTTTTTCAATGTAAGAGTCGTTGTATGTAATTGATCCTAGATTGTCAACTGTTTCAAAATGTAAATTTCCTTGTTCTGCATCAGCTAAAATTTTAGCTCCATCCGCGGCACTAATAAACTCACCTTTTTCATTGAGTAATTTTAATGCATTCCATTCTTTAGGATTGTGGCTCGCTGTAATGATAATTCCTCCTGCTGCATTTTCTGCGGTTACAGCAAATTCAACTGTTGGTGTCGTTGAAAGTCCAAGATCAATAACTTCTGCTCCAATTGATACAAGAGTTTGGCTGACAAGTTGAGCAATCATGGGCCCACTAATTCTACCGTCCCTGCCAACTACTACTTTTTTATTTTTTGATGTGATGATGCTTCTTCCAAAGGCTGAAGTGTACAAGACAACATCCAATGGCGAAAGCGATTCGCCAGGTTTTCCTCCAATTGTTCCTCTAATTCCAGATATGCTTTTAATCAATGCCACAGGTGAGTTTTTAGGTGGTCAAATTTACAAAAAAAACATGGTTTCATCGATTAAATTGGGCATTAGTGTTATAAAACCAAGTATATTACTGATTGATATATTTCTTTGCCAACTATCTGCTTAAATACTTCTTATTTTTGTACTATGTTATGTCTTTTGCAGTCAGCGCCAACTTCATTATTTGATAAAATTTTGCAAGTTGATTACCGCTTGATGGTATGGGTTAATAAAGACCTTTCTTCTCCTTTACTTGATGTATTGACACTTTTTATGCGAGAGTCAATTTTTCATGTCCCCTTATATGTTTTCATTATAGTATTTGCTTTTATGCAACTAGGCAAAACAGCATGGTGGTGGATACTTGGAGGTATAACCCTTATTTCCATTTCAGATTTAATCAGTAGTTTTTTTATCAAAAGCTATTTTAATAGACCTAGGCCATGTAGAGACCCCTATATGATGTATCATATAAATGTATTGGCTAAATATTGTGGAGCAAATGGGAGTTTCACTTCTTCCCATGCAATGAATCATTTTGCGTTTGCAACATATGTCTATATTACATTTAGGAGATTCTCTTCGTATTTCTCCCTTTTGTTCATTTGGGCAGCGTTTATTTCATTTTCACAGGTCTATGTAGGGGTGCATTATCCGTCTGATGTGGTGTGCGGGGGACTTTTGGGATGTGGTTTTGGATGGATTGCAGCACGAATAGCCCAACAGAGCTTATCTTTACACCATTATACTGTATGAACGAAATTTTAATCTTATTCTGTCTTATTCTAATTAATGGCTTTTTTTCAATGACTGAAATCGCATTGGTTTCAGCACGAAAAGCTAGATTGGAGGCACAAGCCAATAAAGGTGACTTACGGGCTAAGCAGGCACTATTATTGGCACAAAAGCCTGATTCGTTTTTGTCTACTATACAAATTGGAATTACGACTATCGGTATCCTTACTGGTATTTTTAGTGGTGATAAAATCGTAGACGATGTTTCTATTTATTTTTCAACAATACCCTTGTTGGCTAAATATAGCTTAGGCTTGGCAACTGCTGTTGTGGTTGTTATCATCACCTTCTTCTCGCTCGTTTTTGGTGAATTGGTGCCAAAGCGCTTAGGCATGACTAGTCCTGAAAAAATTGCTAAAAATGTGGCTGCGCCAATGCGTTTGATAGCATTAGTTGTTCATCCGTTTGTTTGGTTGCTTACGAATACCACAACATTTATAATGAAATTGTTTCGTGTTCGTGTTGGGGAGGATCAAGTTACCGAGGAAGAAATCAAGGCAATAATCACAGAAGGAAGTGAGCAAGGCGCTATTGAAGATGCTGAACATGAGATTATTCAACGTGTATTCCATTTAGGTGATCGAAACATTACTTCATTAATGACCCATCGTAGTGATGTTATTTGGTTTGATGTAAATGACAATGAAAATCAAATTCGCGAAAAGATACTAAAGGAGCCACATTCGGTATATCCTATTTGTGACAAGGATATTGATAATGTAAAAGGGATTGTTTCTGTTAAAGACATGTACGTAACGCCAGATGATGTGCTATTTAAAGATGTTATGAAAACGCCCTTGTTCGTTCCTGAAAATATCAGTCCTTATCAACTGCTAGAAAAATTTAAACAAACAAAAATCCATACTAGCTTTGTTGTGGATGAATACGGTTCACTACTAGGGTTGGTAACATTGAATGATTTGTTGGAAGCCATCGTTGGCGACTTGCCCCAGCATGATCTTCAAGATTATGAAATTATTGCTAGAGAAGATGGCTCATATTTAGTTGATGCACAAATACCATTCTACGATTTCCTTACTCGATTCGAAAAGGCTGATTGGATGAATGAAGGGGAACAAGAGTTTGATACACTAGCAGGATTCATATTGCATACCTTAGAACGCATACCATCTACTGGTGATAAGTTTGAATGGAAAGGATTTTCATTTGAAATCATCGACATGGATAGCCATCGTATTGATAAAGTACTTGTTGTGATTTCTGATCAGATCAAAAGTGAAATGGATTAGTTTTAAACGTTTAGCATGAATTTGTCTCTTGTAGGAAAAACTGCACTTGTTTCTGGAAGTTCACAGGGAATTGGAAAAGCCATTGCCATCGAGCTTTCTTTATTAGGGGCAACCTGTATATTGTTGTCGAGAAATTCAGCTGCATTAGAAAAAACAGTAAGCGAACTTTCGCATGATGCAGGGCAAAGACATCAATATTATTCTATTGATTTTACTAACCTGACTGAACTTGAAGGGCTCATTCAATCGATTACTCAAAAAACGGATATTGATATTTTGATTAATAATACGGGTGGACCAACACCTGGTTTGATATTGGATGCGGGGTTAGTTGAATTTGAGTCGGCTTTTAAGCAGCATGTTTTATGTAATCAGTTGCTCGTGCAACATGTAGTTCCTGCAATGAAAAAAAATGGATTTGGGAGAATTATTAATATTATTTCCACTAGCGTACGAATTCCGCTAGACAACCTTGGTGTTTCTAATACAATACGCGCAGCTGTTGCCTCCTGGAGTAAAACGATGTCGAATGAGTTGGCGCCATTTGGCATCACCGTAAATAGCCTTTTACCTGGTTTTATAGATACCTCTAGGCTGGATGAAGTGATAACTCATTTCGCTGCAAACGCTAAAGTAGATAAGTCACAAATGCATCAACGGATGGTATCTTCAGTGCCAACAAAGCGTTTTGGTGCACCTGTTGAGATTGCAGCTGTAGCGGCATTTTTGGCTTCACCTGCGGCTTCATATGTAAATGGAATAAGTATGCCGGTTGATGGTGGAAGAACTGGCACAATTTAATTATGAAGCGATTTCAAAAAACAAAGTCATTTGCAGAGGAACTCGACAAACAAGATCCGTTGAGGTTGTTTAGAGATGAGTTTTTGATTCCAGGAATGGAAATTGATAGTCCTAAAATATATTTTCTTGGTAATTCTTTGGGTTTGCAGCCTAAAGTAGCTCAACAGCATATTAATAAAGTGCTTAATCAATGGGCTTCGAATGGTGTAGAGTCTTTTTTCGATGGAGAAGCCCCATGGATTCATCAACATGCACTGCTTGTTGATCAGATGTCTATACTCGCTGGAGCAAAGTCAAACGAGATTAGCATCATGAATCAGCTTACTGTGAATATCCATTTGATGTTGGGTAGTTTTTACAGTCCTTCTGGGAAGCGAAAAAAAATCCTGATTGAGTCAAAAGCATTTCCTAGCGACTACTATGCATTGTCTTCCTTTATTTCCTTTTTAGGGGAAGATCCAACATCTATTTTGATAGAGGTTGAACCGTTAAGTCAACAACGGCCCATCACTGATGATGATGTTATAAAAGCAATAAAGGACAATGCAGACGAGATAGCGTTGGTGTTTATAGGTGGAGTAAATTATTATTCGGGGTATGTATTCGATATGAAAAGGATAGCTTCTGCAGCTAAGCAGGTTGGAGCGTTAGTTGGTTTTGATCTTGCCCATGCCATCGGGAATATTTCTCTTCAGTTACATGATTGGGATCTTGATTTTGCATGTTGGTGTTCCTACAAATACCTTAATGCAGGACCCGGCGCTGTTGGGGGTGTCTACATTCATGAAAGATATCACACTGATGAATCTATAAAACGATTTGCTGGATGGTGGGGTTACAAAAAGGAAGATCGTTTTCAGATGCATCACTCATTTCAGGCAGAAGGTGATGCAACAGGCTGGCAGCTTAGTACCCCTTCATTAATTCTCTATGCTTGCTTAGAGGCATCACTTTCTATTTTCGAAAAAGCAGGATGGGGAATGGTGGTAGAAAAGCAAAAATCGATGCGAGAATGGATGAGTTTTTTACTTTCAGATATTCTGAAAAGTGAGGCGGGATCAATGTTAACTTGTATAACTCCTGAAGGAGCTGGATGTCAAATTTCATTACTTTTTTCTCGTGCCGGGAAAGAGGTATTTGATGAATTGATTAAGGCAGGATTTATGCTTGACTGGAGAGAGCCTAATGTGATTAGGTTGGCTCCTGTTCCACTTTATAATACATTTACAGAAATTTGGGATTTTTGTGAAACCCTTCAACTTGTTTTAAACGGACATTACGTAAAACCATAATTATATTTTCAATGAATAGAGCTAAGTTAATAGAGCGGATTAGAGAAGTTAATTCTTATCTGTGTGTAGGATTAGATACTGATATAGAAAAAATACCAGCTCACCTTAAAGAGGAAGAAGATCCTGTTTTCGCTTTCAATAAAGCCATTATTGACGCTACATTACCTTATTGTGTTTCCTATAAAGTCAATACTGCGTTTTATGAAGCACAGGGGTTGAAAGGATGGGCATCATTAGAGAAGACCGTAAATTATATTCCTTCTTCGCATTTCAAAATTGCTGATGCAAAGCGAGGTGATATTGGAAATACCTCTACTCAATATGCTATTGCTTTTTTGAGAAACATGCCTTTTGATTCCATTACAGTTGCTCCTTATATGGGAGAAGATAGTGTCAAGCCATTTTTACAATTCAATGATAAATGGGCTATTGTATTAGGGCTTACCTCAAATCCAGGAGCATTGGATTTTGAATTGAAATCAATTGAAGGTGATGAACCTAAGCGACTCTATGAAGAAGTGATTCGTAAAGTGTCGACATGGGGGACAACTGAAAATCTGATGTTTGTAGTTGGTGCCACTCGTTCAGATGAGTTTCTTCATTTGCGCAAGATTGCACCAGATCATTTTTTTCTAGTGCCTGGAGTAGGTGCACAGGGAGGTAGTCTAGAAGAAATCTCTCGTAAAGCCATGACTAAAGATGTCGGTATATTGGTTAATGTAAGTAGAGACATTATATATGCATCAACCGGTATTGATTTTGCACAGCAAGCAGGAGAAAAAGCAAAAGGCTATGCGTTAGAAATGGCCAATTATTTAGTGTAAGATATTGCTATTGCTTCGGCAATTTTTTCTGACCATGCTTGGTATTCTTTTCCCGAAGGATGCAGTTTGTCTTGTGCTATAAAAGAGAGGTCGACACTTCTTGCTCTATATTCCGTAGTAATGTCAATGAATGGCACTTTAGATGAAGATGATATAGATTCCACGATAGTATTAAAACCATTTATTTCATCGGCTATTTTCTTTTTGTCTCGCCCCTCTGCAAATGGAGTAACACTCCAGTCGGGTATGCTTAATGCTAATACATGACTTCTTTTATTTCCAGCTAGTGATATGGCTTTTTGCAAAAGCATTTCATATTCATCAGTAAATTCTTGAATTGGTTTTCCTCTATACTGATTATTTACACCTATCAATAATGTTACAATATCATATTCATTGTTTAAGTTTCTTGATTCAATGGTTGTAAACAATTCGCTAGTAGTCCAGCCTGTTTTAGCAACGATTATTGGCGAATTTAGATGGATGTTTTTGTTTCGGAGTATGTCTGCCGTTTGGTATGGGAAGCTATCTTGAATGTGGACGCCTTCGCCTATTGTATAGGAGTCGCCTAATGCTAAAAAGGAGAGGTTTTCTATGGCTTCAATGGACATTTGAGCGGACATAAAACGAATGAATAAAAATAACTTTCTTTTGAATCAAAGGAGAAAGCTACTTATTTTTTTTCAACTTAAGATCTCGTTAAAAGTGCAGTATTGCATTTTGTTACACACCTAATAGCGTATAATATTCGGTTAAGGCATGTACCTTCGTGTTCATGAATCATTTTTTGAGTAGAATATCTATTCTTTTATTATTTGCTCCAACTGTTTTGTCTGCACAGCAAACTGATTCAATATTCATGACAGGTGGAAAGCAGGTAAGCTTGACGCCTGTTGTTATCCGCTCAGGGACGAACGTGCCCGGCTTTATAAAAAGAGTGGAGAATGACACAACATTTTACAAGGCATTTAAAAATCTTAGGGTATTAAAGTATACATCATTGAATGATGTTAGGATGTTCGGAAAGAATGGTACAGTAGAGGCCAGTATGAATAGTAAAACGCGGCAGTGGGCATCCCATTCATGTCGAGTCACTGATATATTAGAAGAACGAACTACCGGTGATTATTATAAAGATAATGGTGAGTTCAATTACTATACTGGAGAATTATATGCATCACTTTTTTTCTCCAAGGATACCGTTTGTGGAGAAACAAATGTGTTAAAAGACATTAAGCTATCCATACAAGGGAAGCGAGGATTAGATAAACACAAGGAGCAACTCAAGATGTTGTTTTTCAATCCGGGTAAAGATATTCCAGGGATTCCATTAATGGGAAATAAGGTGATGGTTTTTGATCCATCCCATTCAGATCTGTATAATTTTGTGATCGATATACAAGAATATAAAGGCCGCCCTTGTTATTTATTTTCATTGAAGGCAAAAGATGATCTATCTTTTTTTAAAAAGGATGATATAGTTATTGATGAGATGGTAACCTGGTTTGATTATACTACGTTTGAGGTTTTGGCACGTAACTATAAGATGAGCTATAATGCGGGTGTTTACCGATTTAATGTATCGATGGAAGTTGAAATTGCAAAATTTGGAAAATATTTATATCCCAAAGTGATACGTTACGATGGAAATTGGGGTGTAATGCTAAAAGGAAAGGAGCGAGGGCTATTTACTGCAACTATTTATGATTTAGCCGATTAAATGGTTCGCGTTTACATTATGACGCATCTCCGGGATACTTATTTGATTTCTTTACTTGGTTATTAAGCTTCCAGTGTTTTGGTATTTGAATATCCTCTCCATTTTTCAATCAACTCTTTCATGTCTTCTGGAAGTTCGCTTTCGAATTTCATTTTTTCACCTGTGATTGGATGGATGAATCCAAGTATTTGAGCATGTAAAGCATGTCTACTACAAATACTAAAACAGTTATCTACGAATTGTTTATACTTTGTAAAAACTGTTCCTTTTAGAATTCTATTTCCTCCATAGACGTCATCATTGAATAATGAATGACCAATATGCTGCATGTGGACTCTGATTTGGTGTGTTCTTCCAGTTTCCAATTCACATTCTATGAGGCTTACATATTTCATGTCTTCAAGTACCCTATAGTGGGTAATTGCTTCTTTGCCATGTTCGCCACCATCGGGGTATACATCCATTAATTTTCGAAGTCGCTCATGACGAGCTATATTTCCTCTAATGGTTCCTGTTATTTCATCAAATCCTCCCCAAACAAGTGCTATATATTTTCTTTCAACGGTATGGTCGAAGAATTGTTTAGCCAATTTCATCGCAGCAATTTCTGATTTGGCTAATACAAGAAGTCCAGTCGTATTTTTATCAATTCTATGTACCATCCCAAATCGAGGCAGTTTACTTTCTGATATATCGGGTTGTTGTTCCTTTAGATGCCATGCCACGCCATTGATTAGCGTACCACTGTAGTTTCCTGATCCAGGATGGACAACCAAACCGGCGGGCTTATTTACCACTAAAACATGATCATCTTCGTATACAATGTTTAAGTCTAGTTTTTCTGGAATGATGTCATAGGTTTCAGGACTCGTATCTGAATAAAAAATGATTTGGTCGAACGGTTTGACTTTATAATTCGCTCTGGTGGCTATGCCATTAACTGTTACCATTCCTGCTTCAATAGCGAGCTGAATTTTATTTCGCGAGGTATTAACTGTTTTTGATAATATAAACCGATCCACACGAAGTGGCTCTTGCCCTTTATCTACAGATAAGGTCAGTCTTTCGTATAACTCTTCCGAATATCCGGTGGAGATTTCCTCATCCTGGGTTTCATTCTTATCTGCGTGCGACATAATACCTATTTTTGCAAAGATATTGTGTTTAGGTAGCTAATTCTAATTGAGATGATACAAGAAGTAATATTGAGGGATCTTTCGGTGTTAGAATATGGAGACGCATGGAAATTGCAAGAGTCTTTGTTATTGGCGAATACACAATTAAAATCAACTGCTTCAAAACAGGGCGAAAGGGCGTTAACTACACATCATCTTCTCTTTTGTGAACACCCTCCTGTATATACCATTGGGAAAAGCGGTAAAACAGAACATATTTTAATTAGCCAGGATGAACTAACTAAGCGAAATATAGGATACTATCCTACTAACCGTGGAGGCGATATTACGTTTCATGGGCCAGGTCAATTGGTGGGCTATCCTATTATTGATCTAGAGTATTTTTATACAGATATAGGTAAGTACTTAAGGTCGTTAGAAGAGGTGATTATTTTGACCATAGGCCATTATGGAATCAAAGGAGAGCGCAGTAAAGGGGAGACTGGCGTTTGGATAGATACTGATATTCCGGGTAAAGCAAGAAAAATATGTGCCATGGGTGTTCGATGTAGTCGATGGGTTACCATGCATGGATTTGCATTGAACGTCAATACCGATTTAACATATTTTAATTCAATTGTACCGTGTGGGATTCCTGATAAACAGGTCACTTCTTTGAAGCAAGAGTTAGGTAATGAAGTTGATTTGAGTGAAGTAAAAGCGTTGGTCAGGAAAAATTTCGAAGCTGTATTCGGGTGTAAGGTTATCGATTTTCAGGAGGGATAAAGAACTTGTTTTTTTCTTTAGATTTTTGACCTTCATAAATTTCGTAATTGAACCATCCACTCGACATGAAATTTGATCTATCAATCAGGAGTTTTGATTCCTTTATATTTTTCATATTGAATAGAAGTGTTCCGTCTTCTTTGTAAACCAGAAAAGAAAAATGTTTTTTTTCGGGATTGGGTAATATCAACATTAGATTACCGCCTGGATTGATATAGACAAAAGCAGAGGGTTGGAACATGTTTTCAGTCACCACACTATCTTTCTTGATGTACTTTGATATTTTTCCGATGTCTTCAATTTTTGAGACGGGAATAGTCAATTGAATTTTTTCATATTTCTTCGAGTTTAGTTCCTCTTCAAAATATGCATCCACTTCTCGTACAATTTCTTTTTCTGCTTCAGTTATGGGGGCTAATGATTTTGTTTCAACTATTGGGGGCGGAGTATTTTTTGTTGTTGGCTGCTTTTTTACTTCTGCTTTTGTTGCTGTTTGTGGTGATGATTTCGCTGACGGTTGAGCTACTGGTTGTATTATAGGTTGTATTACTGGTTGTGGCTTAGGAGGTGATGGTGGCGATGGTGGTGGCGGTGGTATTTCTTTTGTTGCTCTCTTGGATTTTGTGAAGAAATATTGTCCATTAAGCTTAACATAAAAAATCCGATAAAAGTATCGAATGCTATCTGTTGATTTGACTAAATATCCATTCGTAAATGAAGTGGGGTCTGGCATGGACATGATGGAGCGGAATGCTTTCAACGAGTCGGCAGATTGTTGAATAATTAACTGTTTTAATTCTTTATCAGGATTATTCCATCCAACTATAGTCTTTCCGTTTATTTCTTTTACGCTGAATGCAGGAAGTGTATCCTGAGCGCTTGTGCTAGCAGGACGTATTAATAACAGCATTATGCTCCATGTGGCTGTATATATAATTCGTCTCATTGAATACAAATATACATTGGATGGCTCAAAAGTTCAATTCATTATTTGTCATCGATCTATTGCCTTGTAAGCCGCCGCTATGTATTAAGAGTATACGTGATCCAGGTAAAAAAAAATTATTATTCAGAAGGTCGTAAAATGCTGAAATCATTTTGCCTGTATATACAAAATCTGTTTTTATTTGATGCGCCTTATAAAAATCATTCATTATATCTAAGAGTGCCTTATCTTTTTTTGCATATCCACCATGATGGTAATTGAATAATACGTTTAAATTATTTGTATTTAATTTTTCCGGATGAATCAACGCCTTTATTTCATTGATGATTGAAAAATTATTTTTCAATACAGAAGCAGATATGATATGTTGGTTTGAATTCGATCCATTAATAAGGCCTGCTGTCATGGTACCTGTTCCGCATGCTGCTATGATGTGTGAATAGTTTTCACTGCCTTCAAAAGATAGAATTTCAGATGCGCCTTTTGCTCCTAAAGGTCCATAGCCTCCTTGAGGAATTACTTGCATTGAAGGGTGTCTAGTTGCTAGTTCATTTAAATCGATATTATCAAATGCGTCTCGGTCAATAAACTGCAATTCCATTCCATATGCAATGCAATCAGAAAGTGTATTTGATAATTTATTGGGTTTTTCGCCTCTTACTATTCCAATAGATTTGAGGCCAATTTGTTTTGCTGCATAGGCGGAGGCCACAAGATGATTTGAGAAACTGCCACCTAATGTGATAATGCCATCTTTATTTTTTTCATTAGCCTCTTGAATGTAGTAATTCAGTTTAAAAAGTTTGTTCCCTGAAATAATTGGATGTAGGAGATCGATTCTAAGTATATCTACAGTAACCTTGCATGCTGCAAAAATCGCTTCGTTGATATTTTGTATATGTGATTTATCTATCATATTATAGTTTCATAAAGTTCGTATTTTGTTCCCTTCATTAATTCACTTTATTTTTGCGTACAAACATTAATGGTATGAAACCAACACTTTTGATTTTAGCCGCAGGCATGGCATCGCGTTATGGAGGGATGAAACAAATCGAAGAATTTGGTCCTGAAGGAGAAACCATTATGGATTATTCAATTTATGACGCTATTCGTGTCGGATTTGGCAAAATTGTATTTGTTATCCGTGAAGAGTTTGCAGAACAGTTTAAGGCCATATTTGATCCAAAGCTAAAGGGGAAAGTTGAAGTTGAATATGTATATCAGCATTTGGAGGCCCATTTAAATGGATATGTTAAGTCGCCTGAACGCGCAAAACCATGGGGTACTGCCCATGCAATTCTCTGTGCTCAGCATGTAATTCACGAGCCTTTTGCTGTTATTAATGCAGATGATTTTTATGGGCATGATGCATTTGTAAAGGCGTATGATTTTCTTACCACTACCTGCAGTGATAAGCATTATGCGATTATAGCATATGAATTGGGGCAGACATTGTCAGATCACGGTACTGTGAATAGAGGTGTTTGTCAAGTAGATGGGTTTGGTAATTTAGAAGAGGTTAGGGAACGGTTGAATATTTCTAGAGCAAATGGGGTAGTAAAATCTGAGGATGGATTGATGCCTGATGTTCTTAGTTTAAACACTATGGTGTCTATGAATTTCTGGTGCTTTAGCCCTTCCGTTTTTGAACTGTCCCAATCCTTATTTGCTGACTTCCTTACGGCACATGGTCATGAAAGTAAATCCGAATTTTTTATTCCAGTGGTGGCCGATCATTTTATGAAGGTTACTGTGGGTAGGGTAGAAGTAATTCCTACTTCAGCTATATGGTTTGGGGTTACCTATAAAGAAGATGCTCCTTCAGTTAGAGAGAGTATTGAAAAACTACTTGATGCAGGTGAATATCCGAAAGGACTTTGGAGTTAATTATTTGATGTAATCCAAAAGGGAATAATCTGAATAGGTTGTATCTTAATTTAAAACAACCTTAACCATATACACATAGTCTTGTACTTTTTTGACTTGTTGCATACGATCAGAACCTTTGATGGATGAGGCGTTATGTATTCTTACGTGTTCATCACTTTCAGTATCTTTTAGTGACTCTAGTAACTGATAGATGTTTTTTGATTTAGTAGCAAAAACTACTCCACTTGCAGAAGCTTGCCTTGCATTCAAGATGCCGATGACTTCGCCATTTTTATTTAAGACTGGACCGCCACTGTTTCCTGGATTTGCTGAAATAGCCAATTGGTAAGAAAGTGTATCCCCGTCAAGTCCTGATTTCGCACTGAGGTAACCTTCGTTGTATACAATTTCATCTTTAGGATAACCAAGTGTGTATACTGGTGCAGATAGATCTGTTGATGTTTTAGAGAATCCGTATGGAAGTTGTTTGGTTGACTTAAAATCAAGGTCATTTATTTTAAGTAGCGCAATATCTGATCCTGCGTCTACGTGAATAATCTCAGCAAGAAAGTCCTCGCCATCTTGATTCTGGACATATACTTTTTTGGCATCTTTTAATACGTGTGCACTAGTAACCATGTATCCTTTAGGATCGATCATAAAACCTGTTCCACCAAATTTAACAGAAGCACCTGGCTCGATTTTATTTTTAAATTTATTCAACTCAACACGTTGGGTTGAGGACTGACGTTCAAGGCTGTTGACTTTTCTCCTTAATTCTTCAATATCCCTAAAAGGTGTTTTTGGTGAGAATACTGTAATCATTCCGCTAATAAATAAAGCAGTGATTCCAGCTATAGACGCCGCTACTGCCACTACACGGCGATATCTGCTCCATAAGTTTACGATTCTTGCACTGCCTCTAATTCGTAGCTCTTTAATTAAGCCATCCTCTTGTAAAGTTTGATGTGTATCGTACAGCGTTGATTTGAATCTGCGTATGGCACCATAGTTTTCAATTTGGTCAAGGAAAGCATGGTATTCAACAACCATCTGATCTAATTCAGGATCGTTTACCCTCATTTCCTCAAAAGCAATTTTTTCAGCTCCGCTGAGTTCACCCCTGAGGTATTTTTCTACCATCTCCGATAATTGCAACTGGTCCATTTAAGCGTTTTTATATTGTGCAAAGAATAGTTTCTTAAGGCGTACGAGGCATTTATACTTTTGATTTTTAGCGTTATCTGCATTTGTGTAACCGAAAAATTCTGCAATTTCATGCATGTTTTTGTGGTGTACATAAAAGGCTTCAATCAAACTTTTACAAGGCTCACCAATCTTCCCCATAGCGGTTCTCATGATTAGGTATTGCTTATTCAACTTTTCATGCTCGTCCAAGTCATCTTCTACGGGCACTATTTGGTCGAAATTTTCAACTTGACTTTCTATTCTTCTGTTTTGTTGTAGTTTTTTGAGCCACAACCGACGGCAAACAGAGTATAAATAAGTTTTTATCTGGCAGGTGAGGACAAAATCGGGTGATTTTGATTTTTCATAGAGTACAATCATGGCTTCCTGGAATATATCCCGGGCGTCATCTTCGCTACCATTATTGTATAGGACAAAGTGCTGAATTAGGCTAAAATTGTCCTTGTAGACAGACTCTATAGCATCTTTATCATTGACTCCAATGGCCTTAAAAACCGCTTTTTCCTGATCTGTTATACTCACTTGCGTTAATTTAATACCTAGTTATCCTTATAAGTAACCCACAAAACAACAAAAAAAACTTTTAAAATCCGGGTTACTTTATTTTACTTTGCGTATTATTAGATATTATTCAATTTTAACATTAAAAAAATTAACGAATGAAAAAGTTATTTGTAATCTTAGCTATGGCTGCTCTTGCTTCTTGCGGAGGTTCTGATTCAACTCCAGCTGCTGACACAACTGCTGCTACTGTTGACACAACTGCTGCTGCTGTTGACACAACTGCTGCTGCTGATACAGCTGCTGCTGCTGATACTACTGCTGCTGCTAAGTAATCTTTTTTTCATATGGCAAGCAATCGTTGAAGTCGTTCCGTCTCTACGGAATGACTTTTTTTATTTAATTTACTGATAATCAAGGTGTTCTGACGAGCCCATTTCTCGGGCATATAGATTATCTTTGCAAAAATATTATTATGAGTTTTGAAGAGTTAGGCATTGAAGAGATATTGCTCCAAGGCATAAAAGCACTTGGTTTTACTGAACCTACACCAATACAGGAACAAGCGATACCTATTTTATTAAGTGGGACTAAAGATTTTGTGGGATTGGCGCAGACGGGTACGGGTAAAACAGCTGCATTTGGTCTCCCCCTGCTACAATTGGTTGATTCTAAGGCTAAATCACCTGTAGCCCTCATGGTTTGTCCAACCCGTGAGTTATGTATGCAAATCACAAAAGATTTGATGAATTTCGGCCGCTATAAAAAAGGTACCAAAATGGTTGCGGTATATGGTGGTGCATCCATTTCCCAGCAAATTCGCGATTTAAGACAAGGTGCACAGGTCGTTGTTGCTACACCTGGTCGATTGATTGATTTGATTGAAAGGAAGGCAATTGACCTAGAAAATATAGAATATATCGTTTTAGACGAGGCAGATGAGATGCTTAACATGGGATTCCGTGATGACATCGAATTTATCTTGAAAAATTCTCCCAATAGAAAAAGTATTTGGTTGTTCAGTGCCACTATGCCACCAGAAGTGAAGCAAGTGAGCAAACGCTATATGGATAAGCCCCATGAAATCACCATTGGCAAAATGAATGCAGCCAATGTGAATATTGATCATCAGTATTATGTAACCTCCGGGGTTAACCGATATCAAACCCTAAAGCGAATCATTGATTTTAATCCAGGTATTTATGGGATTATTTTCACCAGAACAAAGGCGGATGCACAATCTATTACCGAATCACTTATTCGAGAAGGGTATGATATTGAAGCCATTCATGGTGATTTAACCCAAGTTCAGCGTGATAAAGTAATGGGTAGGTTCAGGGAAAAAAGTATCCAATTGTTGATTGCTACTGATGTAGCAGCAAGGGGTATTGACGTGAAAGACATTTCACACGTTATTAATTATGAGCTACCAGATGATGTTGAGGTATATACCCATAGAAGTGGTCGTACTGGTCGTGCTGGTAAGAATGGTGTTTGTATTTCATTGGTTACATCTCGTGAGCAATATAGGCTTAGGCAAATTGAGAAATTGATTAACAATAGTTTGCACAAGATGGATATTCCATCTGGAAAGGATGTATGCCGTAAGCAGTTTTTCCATTTCATAGATAAGCTACTCAAAGCAGATATTAGTCATGGTGAATACGAAACCTATATTCC
Source organism: Chitinophagaceae bacterium (assembly GCA_947451935.1). Classification (GTDB taxonomy): domain Bacteria; phylum Bacteroidota; class Bacteroidia; order Chitinophagales; family Chitinophagaceae; genus Pollutibacter. Next base: position 49,558 of record CANGBH010000004.1, on the reverse strand, counting down.
TTTATTGAAAGAAAAATTTGAGGATGTAACGAAAGAAGAAATTCTTCAACGTGTTGCTGCGCTTGAATTTGATCGTTTCCTTCAGTATTATGAAAATGCAGCAGACCTCAACATGAGGGATGACAGGCGTTCAGATAGGCAGTCTTCCTCACGTGGCGACTCTCGAAGTCAAGGTCGTACAGTAGGCCGAAGCTCTTTTGAAAGAGAAGGGGGTTCTGAACGCAGAGCTGGCGGATCAAGTGGCTCTTCGGGAGGCTATAAAAAATTATTTGTGAACTTAGGTACCAAAGATGGTTTCTATAAGGCTAGCTTTTTGCAGTTTATATTAGACATGAGTGATCTTAGTAAGGATGTATTGGGTAAGATCGACATGAAGGATATGAATAGCTGGGTTGAGATCGAAGGAGGAGCAGCGAATCAAATGATTAAGTCGCTTGACGGTAAAAAATTCAAAGGAAGAAGAATTAGGATGAACGACGCTGAAACGGGTGGGTCTAGAAATAATTATTAAAAATATTGTTTAACTACATTCAGTTTCTTATATTTGTTTCATGAACATGCCAAAGACAGCCCGTTTTTATTTTTACTACTACTTTACCGGTAGTACGGGATCTCTTTGTTGAACAAATAATAACAAGATATATCAACATAAGAATCCCGGTAACACTACCGGGATTTTTTTTTAAATCGTAAATGAACGATGTCCGAAAAGAAAAATAGTAAACTTCGCAATCTGGAAAAGCCGTCCAAGTCGGCTACTCCAAAACCTATTGCTATTCAGGGCTATGAAGGCAGTTTTCATCAAGTCGCTGCTCGTAAGTTCTATGGTAAAAATGTTGAAATCCTTCCATGTGCTACTTTCATCGATCTTATTCGAGACGCTTCAGATTCTAAAAAGACTAGCGGTGGTATTATGGCGATTGAAAATTCTATCGCGGGTAGTATACTTCCTAATTATAACTTATTGCAAAAGTCATCTCTTTTTGTAGCGGGTGAAGTTTACCTCCAAATTGATCAAAATTTAATGGTGAATCCTGGTGTGAAGTTGTCTGATATTAAAGAGGTTCATTCGCATCCTATGGCACTTCAGCAATGCCTTGGTTTTTTAAACAAGTATCCTTGGACGTTAATTGAGACGGATGATACTGCATTGAGTGCAAAGCATGTTCATCTTAAGAAGAGCAAGCATGTTGCAGCTATTGCTAGTAAGCTGGCTGCGGAGATGTTTGACCTTGAATTGATTGCTCCTAAAATAAACGACGTAAAGCATAATTATACGCGTTTTTTGGTGTTGCAACAGCATCCTTCTGTTATCGAAGGTGCAGATAAAGCATCCATCAATTTTCATACCGATCATGAGAAGGGTAGTCTTGCGAAAGTGCTCTCCCTCATTGCTGCGGAAGACATAAACATTTCTAAGCTGCAGTCATTCCCAATTGCTGGCAGTCAATTTAAATATGGTTTTCATGCAGACCTTGAATTTGAATCATTAAAGAAATTCAATTCACTTCTGAAAAAGTTGACGGCCAAAACAAAGTACATGCGTGTATTGGGTATTTATAAAAAAGGAAAATTTAATTCAGCCTCATGATACCGGTATCATCTAGATTAAATGGAATTGGAGAATATTATTTCTCTACTAAGCTTCGAGAAATCGATGAGCTTAATAAGACAGGGCATGCAGTAATTAATTTGGGTATTGGCAGTCCTGATCTTCCACCTCATCCATCTGTGGTTGAAGCATTACACACGGAAGCGGAAAAGCAAAATACTCATGCCTACCAATCGTATAAAGGTTCACCTATATTTCGAAATGCAATATCTGCATGGTATAAAAAATGGTATACTGTTTTGGTGAATCCAGATACTGAGGTGCTTCCGTTGATAGGAAGTAAAGAAGGGGTCATGCATATATGCATGACTTATCTTCAGGAAGGCGATGCTGCATTTGTTCCAAATCCTGGTTATCCAACATATAGTAGTGCTGTCAAGCTTTCTGGAGGTACGGTACTTTCATATCGACTTGAATCTGAAAATAATTGGCATCCAGATTTAGCCGTTTGGAAGAAAATGATTGATGAGTATAATGCAAAGGGACAAGGTGTTGTGAAAATTATTTTTCTCAATTACCCTCATATGCCTACTGGTCAACTTCCTGATAAAAAATTATTGAGCGAAATTATTGCTTTTGCAAAGCGCGAAAAAGTAATGATCGTACATGATAATCCATACAGTTTTATTTTGAATAATCATCCAACAAGTTTGTTGGAGTATGATATCGATAAAGAAGTAGTCATTGAACTTAACTCGTTGAGCAAATCACACAATATGGCGGGTTGGCGTGTTGGGATGATTGTTGCTTCTGCGGAACATATCAATGCCATCTTGAGGTTTAAAAGCAATATGGATAGTGGTATGTTTTTGCCTGTTCAACTTGCGGCATCTAAAGCGTTAGAGTTGGGCAAGGACTGGTTTGACAATATTAATCAGGTTTACTCGGATAGAAAAAAATTGGCATGTGAGTTACTTGATTTACTTGGATGCTCATATGCCAAAGATCAAGTTGGTATGTTTGTGTGGGCTGCTATTCCAAGTGAATTTAAGTCTGGATACGAGTTGAGTGATAAAGTGTTGAATGAAGCCCGTGTATTCATTACGCCTGGAGGAATTTTTGGTGATGCTGGTGATTCTTTTGTGCGTGTGAGTTTATGCAGCAAAGAAGAGATTTTACAGGAAGCTATCAATAGAGTGAAGAAGATAAAAGAATAGAAGATAATCAATATATAAATTGAACATACTATCATTTAAACGCAAAATAGGTTTTAAGTAGTTGAGCAAATGAATATAGATAAAAAAAATATTGCGATAGTTGGAGTTGGTTTGATTGGTGGCTCACTTGCACTTCAGTGTAAGAAAAAGGGCATATCAAACCATGTTGTTGGTATTGACAATAACCCGCTTCATGCTGAGCAAGCCATCGCACTTCATCTTGTTGATGAAATGTTGAGCATGGAAGACGCCATTTCAAAATCGGATGTTATTCTAGTTGCTATTCCGGTTGATAGTATGATAACGCTTGTGCCTAAAATACTTGACTTAATTGATCAGCAAATAGTTATCGATTTAGGTTCTACAAAAAGTTTATTGATCGATAAAGTAAAAGGCCATCCAAAGCGGAGTCAGTTTGTCGCTGCACATCCTATGTGGGGAACAGAATATAGTGGTCCTACTGCAGCGGTAGAAGGCGCATTCGAAGATAAATCAGTGATTATTTGTGATGCTCAGGATAGTAGTGATGAGGCCATTGCCTATGCTAAATTACTTTTCGGCAATTTGAATATGCGCATTTTCGAGATGGATGCACACGATCATGATCTTCATGCTGCATACGTTAGTCATATATCTCATATCACTTCATTCGCCTTGGCAAACACCGTGCTTGAAAAGGAAAAAGAAGATAGTGCCATTTTTGAAATGGCTAGTGCAGGATTTGAGAGTACCGTAAGGTTGGCAAAGAGTAGCCCAGATATGTGGACACCAATTTTAAAGCAAAACAAGGATAACATTCTGGATGTATTGAATGAGCACATCATGCAGCTGAGAAAATTTAAATCTTGTTTAGAGAAAGAGAACTGGGAATATCTTCACGAGTTAATGGAAAAAGCAAATCAGATCCGAAGGATCATTCATTAGTATAAAATAAACATTCTTTTTAAAACGTTAATTTTACATCATGGAAACAACACAAGAAAGTCATCAATCAATTGTAAAAGCAGCTTGGAATAAACGTCCTCTTATTATTTCTGGCCCTTGCAGTGCTGAAACAGAAGAGCAAGTTCTTGCCACTGCACAACGCCTTGCAAACACTGGTAAAGTAGATATGTTGCGTGCTGGTATATGGAAACCAAGAACCAAGCCTGGAATGTTTGAAGGTATTGGAGCAAAGGGTTTGCCTTGGTTACAACAAGCAAAAAAACTTACTGGTTTACCTACCACTGTAGAAGTAGCAACAGGAAAGCAAGTTGAAGATGCACTCACATTTGACGTAGATGTTTTATGGGTTGGTGCTAGAACAACAGTTAACCCATTTAGTGTGCAAGAAGTTGCCGATGCACTTCGCGGTGTAGATGTACCAGTGTTGATTAAGAACCCAATCAACCCTGATCTTGAATTATGGCAAGGTGCTGTTGAGCGTGTTGCTCGTGCTGGTATAAAAGAAATTGGATTAATCCACCGTGGTTTTTCTTCTTATGGTAATACAGAATTTAGGAATGCTCCAATGTGGCATTTAGCGATTGAAATGAAACGCAGAATGCCAGGAATGCCAATCATCAATGACCCTTCTCATATTTGTGGTCGTCGAGATATTCTTCTTGCCACTGCTCAAAAAGCAATCGACCTTGATTTTGATGGCTTGATGATTGAAAGCCATATCGATCCAGATAATGCATGGAGCGATGCTAAGCAGCAAATTACTCCTGAGCGTCTTGCAGAGATGTTGGATGAGATCGTATGGAGAAGAGAAGATGTTTCATCAGAAACATTCCATATTGCACTTGATAAGTTGAGAGAACAGATCAATCATATCGATGATGAGTTGATGCAGTTGATTTCTCAGCGTATGCATATTGCAGAAAAAATAGGAACATACAAGAAGAATAATAATGTAACTATTTTGCAAGCAAATCGTTGGAATGAAATTTTGGATAAAGCTGTGAAGAAGGCTGACAAACTTTCTCTTAGCGAAGAGTTTGTAACGCGCTACATGGATGCAATCCATATGGAAAGTATTAATAGGCAGAATAAAGTCATGAACGATTAAGGTTCGCTACTAATAAATTGACCATGGTACAGGTTTTTTTATATGTGCACATCATTTGGTCAACTCGAAACAGGGAAAGTGTATTAACACGGCCGGTAAGGGTTGTTCTTTTTAGTCACATAAAAAAACTGGCAGAAGAAAAAGGAATTCATTTATTAGAAGTGAATGGAGCCGAAGATCATGTTCATCTTTTATTGCAGTTGCATCCTGCCCAGAATTTATCTCAGGTTATGAGGTTGTTGCGTTCTGAGTCTTCCGAATGGACAAACACGACTCAATTGATAAAGGCTGGATTTGACTGGTCTGATGAAATCATTGCTTATTCAGTGAGTCCTGGTTCACTTGCACAAGTGACATCATTTATTGAAAGGCAAGAAGAGTATCATTTGACAAGGACGTTTCAAACAGAGATCGAAGTCTTTTTAAAAACAGATAAGTAATAGTATGACGAGTATGAAAAAAACACGTTTTCGTTTTTCACAGAAAATTGTCGATTGCTACTTTGATGCATCATTCAATAATTTTGATCAAATTGTAAACAAAGAGAAGGCGATTATTATTACTGATGAAAATGTTTTTGTTGCGCATAAAAGTAAATTCAAGAAGTGGAATGTAATTACCTTGAAAGCTGGTGAGGAGTATAAGGTTCAGGCTACAGTGGACGCAGTAATTGATCAGCTAATTGAATTTTCTGCAGATAGACAAACTACGTTAATTGGTATTGGAGGCGGAGTTATTACAGACCTTACCGGCTACATCGCTTCGGTATATATGAGGGGCATTGAGTTTGGTTTTGTGCCTACATCATTATTAGCTATGGTAGATGCTTCTATTGGAGGTAAAAACGGTATCGATGTAGGGGAATATAAAAACATGGTGGGGGTGATTCGTCAACCCTCTTTTTTGTTTTATGATCTTGATTTTTTGAAAACATTACCAGATTCAGAATGGAGTAACGGGTTTGCTGAGATCATCAAGCATGCTTGTATATTGGATAGCAAAACGTTTTCATTGTTAGAGAAAAGTAATATTGCTAAAGTGAAGCGTGACAAATCCCTTCTTAGAGATATTATTCTGCGCAATGTAAAATTGAAAGTGGGTGTTGTTAAAGCGGATGAATTTGAAACAGGCAATAGAAAGTTGCTCAATTTCGGTCATACCCTTGGACATGCCTTAGAAACTCAATACGAATTGACGCATGGTCAAGCTGTTTCATTAGGAATGATTTTCGCTTCATGGCTTTCAGAAAAAGCAGTGGGACTAAAAGGGGCAGATAGAATAGAAAAGGTATTGATAGAATATGGATTGCCGACTAGAGGAAAATTTGATGTAAAAAAAGTGTTTAATGTGTTGAAGATGGATAAGAAGCGTGTGAACAAAGACATGAGCTATATTTTATTACAAAAAATAGGAACTGGTTTAATACAAAAGATTTCTGTTGATGCATTGCATGACCATTTGGTAGAGTTTAATAACATGATTAAGTAATAAATACAATGAAGGCAATAGTTAATCCATCCGTATTGAATGGAAACATTAGTGCACCAAGGTCTAAAAGTGATATGCAACGCGCTTGTGCCGCCTCCTTGCTTCATGTAGGGAAAACATTGATTTATACTCCAGGTAATTCAAATGATGATCTTGCAGCAATCGATGTGATTCAAAAACTTGGAGCAGTAATTATTGAACATACAGATCATCTTGAAATATCAAGTGTAGGTGTTATGCCCGTTAAGGATACTGTATTTTGTGGGGAAAGTGGATTGGGAATAAGGATGTTCACTCCCATTGCTTCAATAAGTAGTCAGCAACTTACGTTGACTGGTTCAGGCTCATTAATGAATCGGCCAATGCATTTTTTTGATGAGATATTTCCAAAATTGGGTATTGCTATTTCGTCTAACAATGGAAAGCTTCCTATTCAGATTAAGGGGCCGATGGTGCCTTCTTCTATTGAGGTCGACGGGAGTTTGAGTTCTCAGTTTTTAACTGGACTTTTATTCGCTTTTTCAGCTTCAAATGCATCTGACGTTACCATAAAAGTAAAAGACTTAAAAAGTAGGCCATATATTGATATGACCTTGCAGGTAATTAAGGCGTTTGGCATGAAACTTCCTGTTGTGGACTCCTATGCGACCTTCACTTTTGGGCCTGCTGCGGAGAATTCTACACCTGATATTATTCATTATACCGTTGAGGGTGATTGGAGTGGTGCCTCATTCTTATTTGTTGCTGGAGCCATTTCTTCCAAAATTGTCATTGAAGGAATGAATGCAGATTCTGTTCAAGCGGATAAGAAAATACTAGAAGCGATTACCTCTGCTGGTGCAAACTTGAGTTATAGTGATGGACAATATGTTGTTTCCCCAAGCGAATTAGTTGCGTTTGAATTTGATGCAACTGAGTGCCCTGATTTATTTCCACCATTAGTGTCATTGGCTGCTTACTGTAAAGGGGTAACAAAAATCAAAGGTGCTAAACGGTTGACCCATAAAGAAAGCGATAGGGCATTAACGCTACAGGATGTTTTTGGTAAAATGGGTATAAAAATTGAACTAGATGGCGATATGATGTATGTGCATGGTGGTAGTGTTTTGAATGGAGCTGAGGTTCATTCTCATCATGATCATCGAATTGCCATGGCTGCTGCTGTTGCAGCATTGTGTGCAGATGGACCTGTGATTATAAACGATGCGGAAGCAATCAATAAGTCATATCCCGATTTTTATCATCATATGATTTCCCTCGGTGCTCATATTTCTTTGGAAACGAATTAAACAATAGTCATGAACCATTTCGGAAAGATTTTTTCAGTATCTATTTTTGGTGAATCGCATGGAGAGGGTTTAGGTGTAGTGATTGATGGTTGTCCTGCTGGATTGCCACTAGCTGTAGAAGATTTTATTGTTGATACAGAACGGAGAAAAGGTGGTACGCAAAAAGGTACAACACCAAGGCAAGAAGAAGATTTACCAATATTTAAGAGTGGCGTATTTAATGGCAAAACAACTGGCGCGCCATTAATGCTGTTGTTTGAAAATAAGAATACACGTTCTGGTGATTATGAAAAGCAGCGTGCTGTGCCAAGACCAGGTCATGCTGATTTTGTTGCCAATAGAAAATTTGGAGGATTTGAAGATTTTCGTGGAGGTGGACATTTTAGTGGACGATTAACACTTTGTCTTGTTGCAGCTGGAGTAGTAGCTAAAAAAATATTAAAAGGGATATCTGTTGTTTCTGAAATAGTTTCTATAGGTGGGGAGTCTTCAGTTGAAGTTGGATTACAGAAAGCGATAGATCAAAAAGATTCTGTTGGTGGTATTGTGGAGTGTAAGGTGAATGGATTGCCTTTAGGATTAGGTGAGCCATTTTTTGATTCTGCCGAATCACTCATTTCACACGCTGTATTTGCTATTCCAGCCGTTCGTGGTATTGAATTCGGTACAGGATTCAAAGCTGCTTCTATGTTTGGAGTAGATCATAACGATTCCATTGAAAATAAAGAAGGTAAAACAACTACGAATCATGCAGGTGGAATTATAGGGGGAATTACTAATGGCAATGAGATTGTTTTTAGAATTGCCATTAAGCCAACTTCTTCTACACCCAAAGAACAGCATACATACAATTGGGAGACCGATGCAATGGAAAATTTCGCGGTTCGTGGAAGACATGATTTATGTATTGCGCTAAGGGTGCCACCAGTACTTGAAGCGGTTACTGCATTTGTATTTGCTGACCTTATGTTGCGGTCGCAACATATAAAACCCGTATATTCATAAACGAAAATTAACACATGGCTAAAATTTATCATATTACTACTGCTGAAGCTTGGCAAAAAGCGCAGGCAGAAGGTGTTTATTCTTCACCGGCTTTAAATGCCGAAGGCTTTATACATTGCTGCGAGGCTAGCCAAGTAGAGTACATAAAAGACAAATATTATAAAGGAGTTAGTGACTTGGTTCAACTAACCATAGATACCGATAAACTTTCAAGTCAATTTATATTTGAGTGGTCTCCTTCATTAGAACAAACATTCCCCCACGTTTACGGACCAATCAATTTAGATTCAGTCGTTGCTACAGAATCTAAGTAGATGTTTATTTTATAACCTGATTATGGAATTCATGGCTGGAAAATTTTCCGCCTAAGTCCAATACACAATAGCGTTGGTTTTCATTTTGTGCAATATGGATGAACTCATTTACGTCTACTGTATTGAATTCAAACAGATCATAATGGCATGGAATAATTATCGGAATATTAGTTTCCTTTGCCAAGAATACGGCTTCGGTTGAGTTTAAATTCCCCGCCACTTTTCTAGCTGGGTCATTTCCATTGATAGGGAGTAAGGCTAAATCAGGCTTATGTTTTTTGATTAGCGAAATCATTTCGTCGTATAGTAATGTATCTCCACTGTGGTATATACACCATTTTCCAAGTCTAATTATGTAGCCTAAAAAACGGCATTTACCAGCTTCGTCTTTTTCAATTGTATTATGAGATGCCGGTATTGCACTTATGCTAAATGCTGTTGTTTCATAAGCTTCCCCTGCGTCTAATCCAATAGGAGTATGGCTTTCAAGATGAAGCCTTTCACAAACAAGAGTCCTATTGGCTTCAGGGATAATGAGTTTGCAGTTTGAATTATTTTTTAAAATTGGAATTATTGTTTCAGCATCCAAGTGGTCTGTATGATTGTGGCTCGAAGTGATATAATCTATACGCGGGAGTTCTGATGGAGAAATAACTAGCTCACTGATTCGAACATGTGGCTTTTCGGTGTTCTCGTATTTCTTGGTAAGTGAGTCTGATAAATAGGGGTCGATAAGAATTCTGATATTCTTATACTGTAACAAATACCCGCTTTGTCCTAACCACCAGATATGAAAATTTTCTTCATCCTTGCTGGCATGAAGAATATCATCAATGAGTGACTCGTTTTTTCGTATAGCTTTTATCATATCAATTTTTCATCGCATTTGTTTTGCACCTTCTACCATGTTGATCAACTTTTGTTTTGATGCCCATCGTGCTGTTTGGCTTAAGCCACAGTCTGGAGCAACAGATAGCTTTTCAGCAGGAACATATTGCAGACATTTTTTAATTCTTTCTTTTACGTCTTCTACCGATTCAATGTAATAATTCTTGACATCTATTATACCAACTGACACATCCATTTTTTCTGCGAAGTTTGCCAATAGTTCTATCTCTGCAAATTCTCTGTTGGCCATTTCGATATGAATTTCATTTACGTTCATGTCAAGGAAATCAGGAAGCATCGGCTTTAAGCTTCTATAGCCAACAGGTCTTCCTTTGAAGTTTCCAAAGCATAGGTGAGTGGAAAGCCTGCATTTATCTTTTATAACAGATACTGTTTCATTGAAGATGGATACAAAACGCTTTGTGTCCTCTTTGTATGCGTAGCAGCTCATTGAAGGCTCATCTAGTGTGATTTCTGTACACCCTGCAGCCACTAATGCTATTAGTTCTTTTTGAATGATAGGAATAAGTGCTTCCGTAATTTCCCATCGGTCTTTGTATTGTTCGTTTGGTAATAATCGTCCACTGAGTGTATATGGGCCGGGTAGACTCATTTTCAATGTTGGTCCAGCAGGCGCAAGTCTTTTTAATCTGTGGTATTCTTTGATGGACCCTAGTCCATTAGGAGCAACTAAACTTGATGTTATGCTATGTTTTCCACGTTGATCATGAGCAGGTGGACCGAATTTTCTTGTTTCAGTATGATTCGGTTGAATGCCTGTGATAAATCCATAGAAGGAAAGATTGAAGTCGAATCGAGTCTGTTCTCCATCAGTTATGACATCTAATCCTGCTTTCACTTGGTCGTGAATAGCTGCAATTACAGCATCTTCAGCCATTTCTTCAATGTCTGCAGCACCAAATGAATTTAGGTTTTGTGTAGCATATTCTAGCCAACCTGGAAATGGGTAACTTCCTACAACTGTTGTGCGAATGGGAATGGGTTGCATCGTTTTGTTATTGTTTGAATTGATATAGTTTAGATAATCGTATTGCGTGTTCGTCGTAGGCTTTTTCAAAAAGTTCTGTTGCCTTTTTTTCTCCTACTATATTTGTTGCAGTCAGTACAGTAGGTGGATGCCCAGCCTTGGTTAAAATCGATGCAATCTTTGCTTTGATTGAATTGATTAAAAGAATTCCACCGAGTGATGAGCCGGGAGAAACTGGCGTTTCTAATCCTTCAATATGAATCATAGAATCACCTTTTGGTGCTCCAGTATCCAGTATTAAATCAGATACATCGCCTAGTTTTATGCCATCTTTTCGTTTGCTCTGACTTGCTTCTGCGTGTTGTGTTGAGATGATGCTTACTACTTTAATATTATTTCTTTTGAATCCCTCAGCCATTTCAATGGGTACGATATTGGTTCCTCCTGAAGAGATAATCAAAGCGGTATCTTGATCGGTTAACACAAAGTTTCTCAATATTCGATCTGCGAGACCGCTAACATTTTCCAAAAACATAGCTTGTCTTTGTCCGTTAGCACCTACAACTAAGTTGTGGAAGGTTAGGGAAAGCTCAACAATTGGATTGAATCCTGGAAAGGAGCCATAACGTGGCCACATTTCTTCAACCATTATTCTACTGTGGCCTGAACCAAACACATGAACCATTCTGCCAGCAAGTATAGATTGGGCAAACCATTCTGCTGCCAACATGATTTCTTTTTCTTGTGCTTCGATTCGGTCACAAATCAATCTGCCCTTGTTGATATATTCTTTTATTTCACTCATCATCAATTGTTTTTATGTGCTAAAAATGAAAATGCCGCAGCGCCCATTGCGCCTGCTTGTTCGCCGAATTGTGCTATTTCTATTTGCATGTGATTTTCGCCAATGCGCCAATCGTATTCGTTGATATATTTTTCTAATGGATCAATTAATATGCTTCCAGCCTTTGTAATCCCTCCTGCAAGAATGATTTTTTCGGGAGATAAAATGTTACCAAGTGATGCAATAGCAACTGCAAGCGCTTTCATAGATTTCATCCATATGCTTTTCGCAAATGCATCATCGTTATTCATCGCTACTATGAGTTCGGCAGTATCAGAAAATTTACCGTCTGATCTTTTTTGGATTGAATAATTTCCAATGGCTTCTTCAAGGCTACCAGGCATTCCACAGATATCTGGTTCGCCATCAACATTGATTGACATGTGACCAATATGTCCTGCTTTTTGAAATGCTCCTTGGTATATTTTCCCATTAATCAACAACGCGCCTCCAACCCCTGTGCCAATGGTAATGATAACGGCATCATTGCAGTTTTTAGCTGCACCGAAATGGGCTTCTGCTGAAAGCGCTGCAACTGCATCATTTATAACAAATACTTCGCGACCTAAAAATTCACTCCAATTAAACCCTTCAATTCCATGAAGCCTTCCTGGCATGTATTGAATGCATCTATTGTTTTTGTCTGGAATTCCTGGGGCGGAAAGCCCAATGTAACATTCGCTTTCCATGACATGTTCGTTGAGTTGGTTGAACGCCGATTTTACACTCTCTTTCCATTGACCATGTTGGTCAACTGTTGGCAAAATGACCTCCTGTAATGTATTGCCAGTGTCATCAACTAACACTGCTTTTACGCGAGTTCCTCCTAAATCTATACCAATTGCTTTTGTTACTGATTTCATGTCTTAGTATTGTCCTTCGCTTACCGACCAACCTCCATCTATCGAAATGTTTTGTCCTGTTATAAAATTTCCTTGATCTGATAACATCAATGCAGCCATACCTGTTAAGTCTTCAGGTTGACCTATTCTTCCCCCTTCTAACGGTTGTTTTATTTTGATGTATTCCATTATTTTTTCATTGCTTAATGCTCTTTTAGACATAGGGCTTTCTACTAGTCCTGGTGAGATAACATTGATTCGGATATTGTCCTTTGCGTAATAGGCAGCTGCAGTATGACTAAGTGCTATGATGGATGCTTTTGCTGTGCTGTAGGCATGAGTTGAGAAAAAATGCGGAGCAGGTTGGTTGGCTAGCACAGAGGATATGTTCACGATTGCACCACCTTTTTCCAATTGAAGAAATGCATTGATCGCTGCTTTATTAGAGAGCATTACACTGGTTAGATTTAGTGTTAATGTTTTATCCCAAGCCTCAACAATCATCTCGTGCAATGGTCCATCACCAAAGCTTCTCCCGCTACCTCCTGCAACATGCAATAATCCATCAAAGCCATTGTATTTTTGTATACAATATTTTATAGAATCTTCTGCAACAGTTTCATTTGTTGCGTCCGCAAATATAATATGGTTGTTTTGTTGATTAGAGCTGATGTCAGCGTTTTCAGAATCTTTTTTGCCCACTGAAATAAGTTGAGCACCTTGGCTAATAAAGTAATTCGCTGCTGCAAGTCCGATGCCACTTGTGCCTCCTATGATTACAATTTTTTTATCTTGAAGTAGCATATTGTTTTAATTTATCAAATGGGATATTCAATACATTGTATTTGTCTCCGTTAGGCAAATAGTAGTGCCACCATTCTGTGTCAAATTTTAAGAAGCCATTTTTTTCCATGATTTCCCTAAGAAATTCTCTATTCTTTATTTTTTCAGGAGATAGCTTCATATATCCATGATGTGCACCTTCTGAAAAATCATCAAATTGTGTTGGCATATCTAATTCTTTTCCAGTTTTGATGTTGATTAGAGTTAAGTCGATTGCAATGCCTCTGTTATGGCCACTTCCTTTGGATGGATTGGCTACATATCGTTCGTCGTGGATAAGATCCCAGAATTGTTCTGTAACAGCATAGGGCCTATAGGCGTCCCACACTTTTATCCTAATTCCATTTTGTGCTAACTCATTGCTAACTTTTGCCAATCTTTCAGCAGCTTCTTTACGCATAAAAGTGGAACTTAATCCTCTAGGGTAAAGCCTAACTTTTGTAAAGTTGTCCGTAGAGGCATATTTAAGGTCATATTCAATTGTTGGAATATATTTTCGCAGTTCAATCATTTCGAGACTTGGGTCAGCAGAAATATCCTGCTTTAATGTGCTGATATTTGATGTGATCTTAATAGTCTGTTCTACACTTGTTTGTCCAGTTGATGTAAGCATGTATCCTATAGAAAAAAGAGAAAAAATATATTTCAACATAATAACTGTCAGTTCACCGATGTAATGATGTCTAAGATAATGAGATTGCCTTTGAAATTCAAGTATACCATGCTTTATTTGGAGGATAGATTTAGCTGCTTAATGATTTTAAATATCCATATTGGTTGTTTTAGCTTTTCATGTATAGTAGATGGAGTTTTTGCTGAAAATTTTCCGAGATTGTGCTTCTGTTATGTTGTTCGTTTTCCCATATAATATACTGAAAATCAATATTCTATACTTTAACTATTTGCTGTCATACAACTTTGATAACTTCGTACGCTATCTAGATAATATTAAATGAGATTGAATTATTCACGCATATGCTTATTCCTATTCGTAACAACATTGATGTTGTTGACACAAGTAGCGTCATATTCACAAGGGAGGGTTAACTATCGGCACGCAAAGCGTGTTAATGTTGCGGTTGGGTTTGCTAGTTTTTATGCTGACAAATTTGAGGGGAGGAAAACAGCTAGCGGGGAAAGATTTAGTCAGAAAAAAATGACCTGTGCTCACAATACATATCCAATGGGTACAAGAGTTCGGGTGACTAATTTATCAAATCAACGTTCTGTAATTGTAAAGGTCAATGATCGGTTGCATCATCGTAATGCAAGATTAGTTGACCTTTCTAAGTCTGCTGCTAGAAAGATTGGGTTATCTAAGCGAGGTGTTACCAAGGTTAAGGTGGAGCGCCTGCGTTAGTATAGTTTAATTAGCCAATCACTCATTATCTCTATTGTTTGATCAGCCAAACTTCATTAACATTCGACTGTTCTCTCCAATTCATGTTATCTTCATTGATATTATCCCAGGTAATAGTTATCGATCCGTTTTTATATAGCTCTTTTGGAATGGGGAATTCCTTGAATTCTCCGATTTTTTTGCTATAAACAGAGGGTGAAACTTTTTGTCCGTTAACGTTAATGAAAGAGTCTCCTTGACCATTAATTCGGATTATATATTCTGCATTAGTATCAATTTGAGTATACTCCATTTTAGATGGCCAACGCATATTGGTTAACCATGATAAGCGTCTTCTGCTAAATCCGTTGTTTGCAAAATCGTATCCAGGATTCAAATTTTTCTTAAGTGTTGGATCCATTCTCCAGTCTTCACCTTTCATTTCATGGATTGACTTGCCTATATTTCCCACCTCATCATAAAAGCTTCCTGGTGATGGGTTTTCCCAGTTTGCCATTAATTTAAGTCTCGTTGTTTTTTCAACTTCTGATTTCCCTTCGAGTTTTTTAAATTCATCTTCATACCACCATATGTTATTCAATGGTCTATCTAAGAAGTCCAATACAGCGCCTCTTTCAGATCCTGATGCCTTATATTTTGGCACACTGGTTTGTAGATTAATTGACTGGTATAATGCTTCACAAAGATCAATTATACGTTTGTGTACTTGGGGTAAAATAGGCTTTTGTGTTGCTTTTGATAAGATTGAAAGTGCTGAATCTATTGCCTTGCCACTGCCTATCTTCTCTGAATTACTTAACACGGCAACTGTTTCCTTTTCCAAAGTCGTTTCATAGATGAATCGTTTGCGGGTGTATTCGTCGTAATAGGCTCTGAGTAGATTCATTTGCCAGCGCCAATTTTTTTGCAACAATGGATTTTTGGCTTCAAGTATTTTCCATGTTTCCAATGTGCTATAAATTCCGCCATTCGCTAGAATAGGTCCTTGCCAATTATTTTCAAGCGCTATAATTCCATCGGCAGCATTTTCTGCTAAAGCACTTCCGAAAAAATAGTTACTATACTCTTTGAGTATTTCTCTTTCTCCTGTATTCTTATCCCAACTTTTTACTGTCCAAATAATTTTATTTACATCGTCATGAACACCATCTGAATAAGAGAGAAATCCATCTATATATGATTCGATTGAATTATATATAGCTCCGTAATGGAATGGTCTTGGGTTAACCGCCTCTCTACCTAGAGTTAAGTTGAATGCAGGATCCCACCAAGGGATTTCAAATTCACAGCGCACATTATGGGTGAGGTCTGGGTAATGGCGGAGTTTGTATTGTTTTGGAAGGACTGGTCTAGTTTCTGCAGCGGTTGGACTACTTGGTCCAGTGATTAATCCTCCAAGCCAAATCGGTTTATTTTCTTGTATGTATTTATAGGTTACCTGACATTGTGCAGGTGTAAATCCTTGCAAAGAAAGCCAAGTGTTACCTTGTGGATGATATTTGATTAAGATGGTGTACAAGTCTTTAAGTAGAGGTAATACCTTTTCTGGTGGGTTATCACCCGGATCACCTCCTGGGAAAAATACACCAGTAATGGTTTCTGATTGTTGGCATATTTTTTCAAATTGTTCAAGATAGGTCTTTCTCAAAGCTTGGTCAGCGAGGTCGAATTGTGCGGGAATCCACATCCAATAATCCAATCCGTATTTTTTACAGAGTGAACTTATGTATGCATTCATTTCCATCGGATCAACCTTGAAGTGTGGACTTTGTTTTTCGTCAAAAATGGGAATAGATTCAATGCTATTTGTTCCAAAGACAATGAGGTCTTTGATGTATTGTTCAAATTGTTTTTTTGTCCACCCATCATATGAATTAGCCGTATTTCTATATCCTAATTGGTGTCCACGTATTGATTTGTCTGGGGTTGATGAAATTGAAATAGATTCAGATAGGCCAAATGCCCCTGCTTTGTATTTTATTATCCTTAGGAATTTTCCTATGCCGAAAAGCAGTCCGCGCTCATCAGCACCTTCAATCAAGATAATATTACGACTAGATGCTTTAAGATTTATTATTCTGTAAGACTCTGGCTTATTTTCTATAAATGGGGCAAGAGGAAGTGTGATTCCAATTGTATTCGTTGTGCTCTTTTTTCTAAGCAAGATAATATCGCCAGACTTAGGTAGTTGGTCTGCGTTTTTAAATTTAATTCCAATTCGATTCGATATTTCATCCAACAAAAGAGATGCAGCGGCCAATTCTTGTGGAGTAATATTCTTTTTATCTTGGACTATCGTGACATTCTTTAAAATTATTTCTTGTGCAGATATCGATGATGTAATGAAGAAAAAAAATACGATAATAAGACTAAGCTGTTTAGAATATTTAGTAACCATATAAGTTATTGTGGTTTTATAGTAATGTAAAAAAGGTGGAATAAGATTCTCGATTATATAATTATGTTTTCATTATTTATTATTCTGGATGCGGTATCGCCCGTTCCTTTTCTAATTGATTGTATGTCCTGAATTAATTTCTGAGTAAATAGAGCAATATCGAAACTATGTAGAATTATATTAGCCCCTTCATTGACCCATTTGATTTGTCTTTCTGGTGATTGTGAAAAGTGAATTCCTATGGCTAGTCCTTTTTTTCTTGTTTTTTGTATGATTTTTTTTACAGCATCTTCGAATAGCGGGTTGTCGTATTCTTCCGGCACGCCAAGGCTGACAGAAAGATCATGGGGGCCTATGAATACTGCATCTAGGCCTTCTACAGACAGAATTGAGTCTAGGTTTTCCATTGCTTTTACACTTTCAATATTGGCAATACAGAGAAGATCTTTGCTTAAATTATTTAAATACGAGGCAAGTTTTTCAGTTGGTTTCTCGATTCCGTTTATGAGTTGATTCAGCGTATAGCCTTTGAGTGGTTTAAATTTTACTGCACCTACTAATTGCTTTGCTTGATCAGCTGATTCTATGTAGGGTGCAACAATACCAATAGCTCCGGCATCAACTGCCATGGAGGCTAGGTTTGGGTCTGCGTATGAAATTCTTACGATAGGGGCAATTCCTATTGCTTTTAATAGCTCACATGTTCTGGCCATTTCTGCCCGATTCATTGAAATATGCTCAGTATCGATAAATGCAAAATCGAGATCTGCTTTTTTCAGGCTTGATGCCCATGCGTGCGTCAGTGCAGTATAACCAGTTCCGTAAATCAGTTGACCGGCTTTTATTTTCTCCTTCAGCATTTTATTGTGTTTTGTTGTAATTGATTTTGAAGATAATTAAACAATTTCAACATGCAATGACTCTGCTAAAAGAACAAATTGAGAATTTGTTATTAGATTAAGCGGTTTCTATTGATCCTTACGTTTGAACATTCTTTTAATGAATCCGCTTCGTCTTTTTTTAGTAGTGTCGCTATTCAGCTGCACTTCTGGTTCTTTATTCGAATTGGGATTGTTTTTTTCTAAATCTACATCTTGGTTCGGGTCTTCAAATTTTTGAGATTCTGTTACTATTTTTTCTGATCCATCACTGATGGGTATTTCAATTGCTTTTCCATCAATAGGTATTCCTTCTGATGGAAAAGATTCATCAGTTTTGTTTATTTGATTGTAGTCGAATAGGATGTCATTTTGCATACTGGCAGGAGCAATGAATCTTGCTAAAGGATCAATGTTAAGACTTTTGTCTTTGAAGACTTGTTGGTAGTAATAGGCCCATGCTGGCATTGCCATTTGTGACCCACCTGAAGTATAAAGCATTTTTAAGAAGGGGTCGTCGCATCCAACCCATACACCTGAAAGTAGTTGTGGACTGAATCCTATAAACCATCCATCTGCATTATCATTTGTAGTACCAGTTTTTCCAGCTACCTCACTCGATATACCATAAGCCCCACGCATAGCTCGGCCTGTGCCAAAATTAACAACGCCTTGTAGCATCGTGGTCATAATATATGCTTCCGTTTCGCTAATCACCTCTTTGGTTTCTGTTCTAAAGTTAACGAGCACATTTCCATTTCTATCTTCAATGCGACTTATGAAATAAGGTTTTACATTAAAACCTCTACCAGGGAACATGGTATATGCTTGAACCATTTCAAATAGAGAAAGATCAGCTGATCCCAAGGCAATTGATGGATAAGGGGGGATTGGCGTTCTGATTCCACATTCTTTGGCAAAGGATATGGTTTTATCAACTCCCAAGTTATTTATTAAATAAACCGCACCTGGATTTTGTGAGAAGGCCAAACAAATGGCCATAGGGCCACCGTTTCCTGTAATCATCTTTCCGCCCATGTTTATTGGACCATTGGGGAGAATGGTTTCTGGTTTAAATCCGTTTTTGACTCCTAGAGTATATAGAATAGGTTTAAAAGTTGATCCAACTTGTCGTTTGGTTTTGAAATTTGTATGGTCGAATTTAAATCGTTTGAAATTGCTACCTCCAACCCATGCTTTAATTTCACCTGTCATCGGATCGACTGACAGCAGTCCAATCTGCATGATTTGCTTATGGTAACGAATTGAATCGAGTGGACTCATGATGGTGTCTTTTTCTCGTTTTTCGTTCCAAGCGAAAATTTTCATGTTGACAGGCTCCGTAAATGATTTCCTTATTTCCTGTTCATCC
The DNA here is from genome assembly GCA_947451935.1 of Chitinophagaceae bacterium. Classification (GTDB taxonomy): domain Bacteria; phylum Bacteroidota; class Bacteroidia; order Chitinophagales; family Chitinophagaceae; genus Pollutibacter. The sequence continues at coordinate 30,227 of CANGBH010000004.1, read as the reverse complement.
ACTCCATCTTCTTTCATGTTTTTCCATCGATCGGTTTGCCTGATGCTGTTTTCTAGTACAATTTTTCCCTCTTTACTTTTCCAAACAGAGCCATCTTTAATGTTCTGTTGAGAGTTGAAAACCTTTTGTAGGTTTTGCATATGTCTGTAAACCGCTATCTCTGCGTACTCTTGCATCCTTGGGTTGATAGTCGTATAAATTTTCAAACCATCTTTATAAATATTGTAGGGTTCACCCGTGTTTGGGTTTATGTTTTCCTTACACCAATTTTTAATATCTTCTCTCATTACCTCCCTGAGATATGGCGCCATCCCAGAATTTTCGTCAAGCTTCAAGTATTTTAATTCAATGGGCTGTATTTTGAGCGACTTTGCCTTTGCTTCATCTAGAAAATTATTTCTAACCATTTGTTCTAGTACCGTGTTGCGTCTTGCCATGGCCGCTTTGGGGTTTCTTCGTGGATTATAGCGTGTGCTGCCTTTTAATAATCCTACTAGGACGGCTGATTCTTCTACTGAGAGTTGACTAGGTTCTTTTTGAAAGTACGTTTTGGCAGCATTTCGAATGCCATAGGTTTCGTCTCCATAGTTTACCATATTAAGGTATAGCGTAATAATCTCTTCTTTGGTGAAGTTCCGTTCAAGTCTAATTGCAACAATCCACTCTTTCAGTTTTTCAATCATGCGCATCACACTCTTTCTGCTCTCTTGACCTAGTAATGCTTTTGCAGTTTGTTGAGTGATGGTACTTGCACCTCCTTCGCTTCCAAGAAAAAATATGGCCCTTAGAAGGCTCTTAATATCAATTCCTGAGTGCTGATAAAAACGCTCGTCTTCAGTAGCAATCAGGGCTTGTATGACATTTTGATTTATATCTTGGTATTTTACATTAATTCTGTCTTTTTGATAAAATTTCCCCATCAGTGTACCATCATCTGCATAAATTTCAGACGAAGACATCATGGAAGGGTTTTGTAATTCTTGTATTGAAGGGAGTTTTCCAAAAAGGCCCACATAAATAAGTAGAATCAATAAAACAAGGGCTCCCCAGAAGCAGAAGAATGCTTTCCAGAAAACACGAACAGGTTTTGAAATTTCTTTGTTTCTTTCAGACGACTCTCTCATAAAGTAAAGCTAAATAAAACGAATGTCTTTACGGATAAGGAAACCTTAAAATTTTCCAGGTAATTGTTGTCTTATGAATTGAAGGTAGGGCTCTAATCTATGCTCCGACATCATAATTTTATAGTTAGCAGGGGAAATCGTTAGCAGACTATACTTATCAGCAGGAAGCCATGGAAAGATTTCTTTTGGGCCAAGTTTCTTTACATTATTGATATAATCAATGGCCGCATTGACATTTGTAAATTCTGACAGGCCTATGAAATTTAAGTCTTCTATTTTGTCTTGACTAACTAGGATTGACTGATAATCTGTATTTCGGCTGTGGTATAAGGTTAACGCCCGTTTGGATTCATTTATGTATACAATGTCAACATTTTTTAGCAAGAGTAATACCATCTGTTTTTCATTCACGTCAAACTGATAACCACCTAGTTTTTTTTCTGGAAGGCTTATTTTCAATGCCGTGGTATCGAGTTTAATGCTTTCTTTTTGCGAAGCCTCTTTAATAGCTATAGGGGCTTTGTCTATTTTTATGGTCTCTACTGTTTGTCGGGTTAATGGCCTGTCGTCAACCCACTCAATGCTGTCCTCTTTAGCACGGATTGTATTCATTTTAGTTAACTCATCTTCGATATCCGCCCTGCGATTGAGCACGTCTGCAATAATGCCTGCTTTGTTTGCAAGGGGCGATTTAGGATAGAGTGCTGGAATTCTATTTAGCGTAAGAATGGCTAAGCTGTCTTGCTTTTGCTTAATATAATAAATCGCTTCAATGTAGAGAAGTTGAGGACTCCATAAATTCTCTCCGAATATAGAGTCGGCTCTTTTTTTACTTTCTAATGCTTGTTTAAATTTTCCAGATATGAACAGATTATAAATTTGCTCATACTCTTTAGTTGCTCTAGAGTTTTTGTCCTTTTCTACTTGAGCAACACGATTTGGATCTTTTAATAAATCGTTTAATGTGCTTGAAGGGAAATTATTATTTAGTTGATTTTGATAATAGGTTGCTTTTGAATTTTGTCCATTTTGTTTGTAGCAATACGATAGATCAAATAAGATTTGCTCCAAATTATCCGTTTTGGGATTTTCGATTATTAACTTTTCGTTCCAATGTATTGACTCGTTACAATCTTCTAGTTTGTTCTTATAGATTTTGCCTAATTCATTATACGCTTGATGTTTCTTGTAATTTGACTGGGCAAGTTTTTCTGGTGTTATAGGAAGAGTTTCAATCAATGCTTCAATAGTGAGGGGGGCATTTGTAAATGCGCTATCGCCAGTGTTTTGATCGGTGAGCTGACTGTTCTTAGTTTGGTTTGACTTAATAGATCCGCTTTGAACAGCGCTTCTTCGCCAATTGTCTTCGTTTGTTCTTTCTCCCCATTTTGATTTAAACGCCATGCTACCTTGTGCTTTCAAAGAAGGGTTGTTGAAATACCATTCACCTTGTTTTGTGTCATTTGAAAACAGGCTTCCTGTTGTTGGGTCTAGTAAAGAATTTTTTTGCATAGATGGGGAAAAAGATTTCCCCAATTCATCTGTAGCACCTTTCTTTATTTTTTTAAGTTCTTCTCGTAAATAAGTATTTCGTTCAGTCTCAGGCAGTGCTGCAATTTTTTGGAGGCTATCTTCAGTTGTAGCAATCTTTAGAAATTTCACGAGGTCTCCAACTATTGATTTTTTTAATCGAATGTCGTCTGAAGCATTTATGCTTTCAGGCTTAATGCTGTCGTAATATGTTTTTGCAAGACTATAATTTTTTTGAGCAAAAGCTATTTCTGCAATTTCTATGTTATTTTTATTCTTTAGATCTGGGTCACTCTGGTTAAAAATGTTGCTTTTTATATAGAGCTGAATTGCTGGCGTTAGATTATTTCGTTTTTGTTCAAGGATCGCAGCTGATGCATAAATAATGGGTTTGTATGAATTGTATTTTTCACGTTCACCCATTTTCAAAAGTGCTTGAATATTGGTTTCGATTTTTTTGTTTTCATCATTTCCTCCTGCAGAAATTCCAATTTGTTGAATTCTAGCGAATACATCCATTATTGGATCTAACGTGAGTGAAATGGACTTATCAAAAAAACGTTCGGCTAATTCTTTATTGCCTTTTTTCGCATAGAGTTGGCCAATCAAAAAACACCTTCTTGCTTTTTCACTATTGTCTCGGCAAGTTGGTAATGATTGATCTAAGTAGTAAGCGGATGAATCGTATTGCGATTGTGTGTAAAACCAATATCCTTTTTGTTCTGCCAAATATGGGATTAATCTTTTTGGGAATTGATTGTCCCGGTATAGTGTTTCTATGAGTCCTTTAGCATCGTCAGTATTTTTCATTTCAATCAATGTCCTGACAATCCATACAAGTGTTTCATTCCTTACTTCATTATGGTTAAATAGGTTTGTAATGCCTTGTTTCTCTTTTGATGATATAGTGTAAACATTTCCGTTGTTATTTCTATTACTTCCAATTGTTTTTTCATATCCTAATTCATCTTTGCTTCGTGGCTGAAAGGTGTAGTTTATATATTGAAAAACATCGTATGCAGAATCGAATTTTTTCTGATAGAAATAGGATTGTCCCATCAAAAAATATAGGTTATCTACCCAGTCATTTCTCAAGTCATGAAGGAGGATGCCATTATTGCATTTTATGATTACTGAGTCTAGTTCTTCTTTTTGACGCGATGTTTGTTCTAGGCTATAATTATAAACTGGTATTAAATTACTAAATGTGTCTTTAAAGGATTTTTGGGCTGATGCTAAAACTCCGTTGATTTTATTATTGGCGTTAAAATAAAAATTATAGTGTGTAACGATGTTTTGTTTCAGTTTTTTGATTGGGCTAATTTTACCCTCAGGGGTATTTTCGGAGGGAAGTTTTCTATTCTCGTACGTTTTTGGCTTTTTTAGATCAAATGTGATGTTTCCCTGACCTTCTGCCTGTTGGAAACTAAAAAAGCATGACATGGTCATGATGCAAGAAAGCAAAGCAAAGGCATAAGGGCTTTTTCTAGTATTCACTGGGTGTAAAACTACATTTAATCCGGATATTTTAAAAGGGTCAAATTTTAGAATTAACATTAACTTTGAGTATAGTTTATCGTCAAATTAGTGCGAATATGAGTTTGCCTACCCCCAAGCAGAGCCGTTTTAAGAATCTCACCAACCGGTATCGGTTGGTTGTTATGAATGATCATACCTACCAAGAGCTGGTAACATTCAAGATTACACGACTCAGCTTGTATATTATATCATGTTTTTTATTTGTGTTGCTTGTCGGATTGACTACGGCGCTAATAGCGTTCACCCCTATGAAGTATTATATACCCGGATACGGAACACAAGCTGAGCGAAGAGAGTTGACGAAATTGAAGATCCGTACTGACTCACTTGAAAAGCAGATGTTATTTCGGGAAACATATTGGAATAATCTGCGTAATGTATTAGAAGGAAAAGCTAAATTGTCTTTAGATACGGCTCTTATAACTATTCCTGATATGGAGCCCTTAACTGATTAATTATTTAAATTATTACCCATGTTTACGATTACAAAAAGCAAAAATCCAGCAGAAGCATCTAAAAGCAGTAGTTTATTCAGCAAGGAAACTAGCATAGTAGGTGACATCTCATGCGATGGGGATATTCGAGTAGATGGTAAGATTGTTGGAAATATAACTGTAAATGGAAAATTGATAGTTGGCGAAGCTGCTGAAATCAATGGAGAGGTAAAAGCGAATAATGCAGATATATACGGTAAAATTCTAGGAAAATTAATCATCGCTGAGTTGCTATGTATAAACCATACTGGTTTTGTTGATGGTGATCTTTATGCAGGTAAACTTCAAATTGAATCATCAGCCACATTCAATGGCGTTTGTCATATGACGTTGCCAGGAAGTGTTATTGATATCAAGCAAGAAAATGGTAAAAAAGTAGACTTTTCCAATGCCGCTTCAAACTGAAAATAATAAGAAGCGAAGAGTAGATGGTATGCAATTTGTTGGATTGGCATCTCAATTTTTCATCATAATTGGTCTTGCTCTTGCATTAGGCTGGAAAATAGATGCATGGCTTCACTTCAAATCGCCCTGGTTAATTTGGATTTTACCATTAATTATGATTGTGGGGCTTCTTATCAAATTGATTATTGAAACAACAAAAAAAAGGATGAAATGACAATACGGAAAGCATTATTGCCTATACTCGGGTTGTTTATCGCAGTAAATTTTTTCTGTATGTATTTTACCAAATGGCTAACTAATTTAGATGTGGATGTTAATGTGCTTAGGACTGGGAATATAATTGTTTGTGCACTTACACTAGTTTCGTTTTATATGTTGTATAGGGGTCTTAAAGCTAAATCTACAACTGGTTTTTTGTCGTCGGTATATGGCTCATTCATTATTAAATTAATCATTGCAGGTATCATTGTTGTTGTTTACTCAAAGGCTTCTAATGGTAAGATGAATATGCCTGCTGTTTTTGCCTGCATGTTTCTCTATCTTTTTTATATGTTTATTGAATTGCGAGGCTTGTTATTGTTTGTCAAGAATAAATAATATGTCAAAGCAGGAAGCACCCCTGAATTCCCTTAGTGATTTTTTACCTCCAGGATCTTTTTCCTTGGTAGAGCCATTTCTCTTAAATTATAAAGTTCATCTGACCATCACACGTTCTCGTAAGACTGTATTAGGTGATTATCGTAATGCTCATTCAGGTAAAGCCCATCGCATTACCGTCAATGGAAACTTAAATCAGTACGCCTTTCTAATTACCTTATTGCACGAGTTAGCTCACTTAATTACGTTTAGCCGATTTGGTAATCGTGTTGCTTCGCATGGTAAGGAATGGAAACAACAATTTTCTGAGTTGCTAAAACATTTTTTACAAACCTCTCTTTTCCCGCAAGATATTCATCAGCAGCTATTATCTTCTTTGAGTAATCCTGCTGCCAGTTCTTGTGCTGATGTTGGGTTAATGAGGGTGCTTCGTAAATATGATGTTGCCGTTGAGGGAAAATGTTTGGTGGAGGAATTAAGTGTGGGGCAATATTTTGCTATAACCAATGGTAGGGTTTTTAAAGTTGGTCAAAAGCTTAGAAAGCGAATTCAAGCACTTGAAGTATCAACAGGTAAAGTATATCTTTTTAGTCCTGTCTATGAAGTCCTAAAAACAGATGCCTTATAAAGTTCTAATCATCCATACGGAACAACCGTGATGTCCTGTATTTCCTAGAGGCCCATTTAGGTATGTGAAATTAAATTTTTCGTAAACCGATATAGCGCGCTTTAACTCTGGTAATGTTTCAAGATAAATTGCATTGAATCCAACTTCTTTTGCCGTTGCTAGGCATTGATTCATTAGGGCTGCGCCAATTCCAGACCTTCTATATTCTGCAATTAGATACATCTTCACAAGTTCACAAGTGTCTTGAGGGAGTCCATCACTAGGAAAAATACCTGCACCACCTAAAATCTTACCTTCTAATTCAGCAACGAAATAAGCCGATTTTGGGGTGCTGAATAATTCATACAGATGATCTGTCGATTCATCGTAGTATACTGTGCCGGGTTTATCCGCACCAAATTCTTTTAAGCAGCTTCTGATGATAGTTGCTAAATTATCATTATCCTGCTTAGTTATTTTTCTTATAGTAATCATGAAAAGAATACTGCACAATCTACACATATACAGTAGTGCGAAGATAATACTATGGAATTATTTAATTCAATGAAGAGTCTTTTCTTGTCATTTGATCCATCACGTCTAAATGCGGGAGCGTAATTACAGACAAGAAAATAAAAACCATGGGAAGTGGATCCCATGTCAAATTAATTTTATTCCAAATAGTAAATCCGATTATAAAAGCAAAAGCTGCTAGAATACTCATTGGGAGTGATTTGACCCACATTATCAACGGATTTTTAATAATCAGTGTTTCTTTCATATTCAGAAAATTGAAAATGAGTTCGAATGATCTTACGGCATGCCATCCTCCAAAATAGAGTGCGAAAGCGGGCAGTAGTGGAAGGTATATTGAAATTACTAGGATGATAACTAGGTTAGCTAATCGTGTTATGGGAATTTGCAGTTGATTTGTGATGTAAGCGCTACCGAGTAACATCATGTTAAGTAGAGCAGAAGAAATTAAAATAAGTTTATTATGATCTATACATGCTTGCCATAGATGCATAACTTGATATGAGTTATTTGAAATTCTGTATAACACTGCTGTTGTTTCATTTTGATGCATCAATAAAATCAACAGTAATACAAAGAGCCCCCAACTAAATCTAGAAATAGAAAGAAATATTTTTTGCTTGGTGTAAGTGATATCTGTTTCGCCAAAATGCCAAGCTGAGATGAGTATGAAAATAAGAAGGCTAAACGCAGGGAGGCTTATCCAACAAATCGAGTAAATGGATATGGCTAAAATGTATCGTTTTAAAAAAAGAGGAAGTGTGAATTTTTTTTTATTAAGGGTAGCTGTGTTTTTTGCTATAACATGATCGAGCCCCCCATGTGGAATCCCTGTCATGAGTAACATAAAAACAAAGTAGCTAGTCTGAAACGAGGAGCTTAGTGTTCCTAAAAAGGTTTGATAAGTCAGCATGAGAATACCAACGGCAACGTTGAGCCATGATAGGATGGCAAACGACTTTTTATAGTTGGTGGAATCTGTCATCTGGTTCAAATTAATATCCCATTTAAATGAAAGGCCTATGTGAGTTACATAGGCCTTTGCATTATAGTGAGCTTTTTTTATTTTGATTCAGAACGGCTAAGTGAGTAGATCACTAGGCCAAAACCAATTTTGTTTACGGCATCACCAATGTTATAGATGATGTCCATGTTAAGACCACCTATTCCAAGTGATTCTGCAGACATTCCGAAGAGTCCACCAGGAGTTCCAACAATGTATCCAAGAGGATAGATTGCCCATCCAACTAATACGAACCAGCCTAGGGTTTTGTTTGCCTTTGCCACTGCAGGAGAAGCAGCTGTAGCCAATTTAGCTACATCGCCAAACCATACCAAGTAAACAATATAGAAATAGGCTAAACCACTAATTACACCCCACATAACACTGCTGTCTCTGTAGATGGTTTCTCCAAAATAGCCTGTTACAAGCATTACAACTGAAGCAAAAATTAATTTCCAAAGAAGGCCAGTTGTACCACCTGCTTTTTTTGTGATGAGGTAAAACTCAACGCACATCAATGGAACTGTTAATGTCCAGTCTACATAACGGAAGAAGGTAGGTGAATCTCCTGTTTCGAGGTTATACCCTCTCATGTAGTAATAGTGAACAGCTGCAATGAATGTGATCAAGCCAGAAACAAGAACTGACGTACGCCAAGCCTTGTCTGTGGTGTTCAATTCAAAGAAGAAGAAAACTGATGCGGCCATCATGGCCATTGTGCCGATGAAGAAAGTGAATGCGACATAGTTGTTGGCAGCAACTGCTGTCTCAAGAAAAAGTGGACTCATTGTGTATGGTTTTGGTTAAGAAATGACAAGCGTTGATAATGATATTCGGGTTCTTTAACTTTATTTTCGATAAATAGTTTTAAGAAGTTATAAATATTTTTAATTTGTTTAATCTTGTTTCAATAAGTAGTCTTAAGGTTTAAACATTTAGGCTTTGAGCATTATTGTTTAAATAGGATAGGTTCATGATTATTGGCATGAGTTAAAATTTACTAGTTGTAAACATTGTTCCATATTATAAAGCAATCGGTCGCTATACAACCAATTAGGGTTGATTTGCGGCTTTTGGTGCTCTAGGGTCTACAACGGCAGTTTGATAAATAAGGATTGGACTCAATTAAGATAGGGTAGGGTGAGATTTGGGGTCTCCACAATTTCTGTGATCACTCGATTTGCTAGCTTAGGGTGCTATGTTCACTGAGTCATTGTCGCTATATAAATATACCATTTTTTGAATAAAATACCTATGCGACTGATATATTTTATTCACATGCCTAAAAAGTTGATAATCAATTTGAATTACCTAAAATGTTGATAATCTCTTGCTTTGCGATGGAATAAGTTGGTTCTATTAACGTTGCTTTTTTCGTTTTTTTCATCACCTCTTCCAATTTTTCGGGCATGGCAACTTTTTGGTTGATTATTTTTTCAACTACTGGTGCAAACTTTAATGGGTGTGCTGTTCCAAGAATAATGCCTTTGTCATGGTGATGTGTACTTTGCCAGGCATTCATAGCTGCATACGCCACTGCACTATGTGGATCTAGTATGATACCATTGGTTTTATATACGTTGGCAATGATTTCAGCTGTTGCTTCGTCAGAAAATGAATAGCTAGTAATATGTTTTTTAATTAACTCATAATCTCCATTGAACAATTCAAGTATTCGAACGAAGTTACTTGGGTCGCCCACATCCATAGCGTTTGAAATTGTTTGTACAGAGCCCAATGGATTATACACGCCTGTTTCAATGTATCTAGTAAATACATCATTCGTATTGCAAGCAGCAATAAATTGTTTTACGGGTAGACCTGAACGTTGCGCAACAAGCCCTGCACATATATTTCCGAAGTTTCCGCTAGGAACTGAAAAAACTGGGGCAGATTTTTCTTTCCATTGTGCTACTGCCAAGGCATAGTAGACTTGTTGAGAAAGCCATCGTGAAATGTTGATTGAATTAGCAGAAGTTAGCATGCCGTAGTTATGCAATTCACTATCTGCAAATGCCATTTTAACTAAGCGCTGGCAGTCGTCGAAATCTCCTTCAACTTCTAGGGCATGAATATTCCCTCCAAGAGCTGTCAATTGTTTTTCTTGTACTTCACTTACTTTGCCGGATGGGTAAAGGATAATAACCTCTGTGCCCGGTACGTTATAAAATCCATCTGCAACTGCGCCCCCAGTGTCACCGCTTGTTGCTACTAAGATGATGATTTTTTCATTTTTTTCTCTCGCAAAGTATCCTATGCAACGACTAAGGAAACGAGCGCCAAGGTCTTTGAACGCTAGCGTAGGTCCATGAAATAATTCAAGGCAATATGTATTGTCATCAATTTGTGTTAGCGGGAAATCAAAGGCCAATGTTTCACGCATGATTTCCATCAAGACATTATCTGGAATAGTATTTCCAACATAAGGGCGCATGATTTCAAATCCAATGCTTGCTTTGTCTAATTGACTTAGGTCGTTGATAAAGTCTTTGCTCCAAGTTGGAATGTATTCAGGGAAGTACAATCCTTTATCTGGTGCTAATCCATTGATGGTTGCGGTTCTGAAATCAACGGTAGGAGATACCTTATTAATGCTGTAGTAATTCATGCGCACAAATTAAAGGGTGGTGATGCCTTTTGTGTTTAGTTTGGTTACATAGGTTTTAAATTCAATACCAACCCTTGTGTAAATATTTTTCATAATATCTTCAACAATCAAAGCCGTCTCTTGATTTTTATTCAGCATGAAGATGGAAGGTCCGCTTCCTGATATACCCCCTCCAAGTGCACCTGCTTCGATGCATTTGGCTTTGACTTCATCAAAAGCAGGAATGAGTATACTTCTAACGGGTTCAATGATGACATCTTCTAGTGATCGTCCAATTAACTCATAATCTTTTTGCATCAGTCCTGCTACTAATCCTGCAATATTTCCCCACTGACGAATTGCTTTCTTTAAGGAGATGTCTTCTTTTAGTATTTGTCTAGCATCAGAAGTCTTTACTTCAATTTGAGGATGCACAACAGTTATGAATAACTCTGGCGCATCTATTTTAATGATATCAAGTGGATGAATAGAACGTATCAGTGTAACACCTCCAAGAAGGCAAGGGGTAATATTATCAGCGTGTTTTACGCCACTCGCTACTTTTTCCCCATTCATTGCAAACCTGATCAAGTCGTCGTTTGAAAAAGCATTTTCAATCAACTTGTTTGCTGCATAAACAGCGCCTGCGGCACTTGCAGCACTAGAGCCTAAGCCACTTCCAGGTTTAATTCTTTTATCTATCGTTAACTCAAAACCAAGTTTAGTTTCATACGCTTCCATGAGAGCCAATAAAGCTGCACCGGCTACATTATCTTCAGGTTTTTCTGTTAGTCCATATTCGTCGATGTGCTTAATAGTTAACCCTGGAGCGTCTTTGCGTGTCAGCGTCATGACGTCATAGGGCTCTTCAAGCGCTAATCCGAGAATATCGAATCCGCAAACAAGGTTTGCGATTGTGGCAGGTGATTTAATAGTGATTGTCTTTTCCATAGAATAATATTAGTTATTGATCGAGCGAAGGATATCTGCAAATACACCACTAGCTGTTACTTCTGCGCCAGCACCAGCCCCTTTAACGACAAGTGGTTGGTCGCTGTATCGCTCTGTATTAAATAAGACGATATTATCTTTTCCGTATAAATGGAACATTTCACTTTCTCCTTGAATGTGTTGTAAGCCGACAGATGCTTTACCATCTTTGTAGGATGCAACGAATTTTAGTTTTGCATTGTTTTTATTGGCAGCTTCATATAGAGCTGCAAAATGGTTCTCGTGTACTTCAAGTTCTTTGTAAAAATCATCTACGCTTCCTTTCATGCAAGATTCAGGTAAGAAGGAATTGCAAGCGATGTCTTCCATTTCTAGTTTTATGCCAGATTCACGAACCAATATCATGATTTTTCTCATTACATCCATTCCACTTAAGTCTAACCTTGGATCTGGTTCAGTATAGCCTTCATCTTGTGCTTGCTTAACTACTTTTGCAAATGATCTGCTGGTATCATAATTGTTGAATACAAAATTGAGTGTACCGCTTAATACAGCATCAATTTTATTTATTTTATCACCACTTCTAGTCAGATCATTTAATGTTCCGATAATCGGAAGTGCTGCACCCACATTCGTTTCGAATAGAAATTTACAGTTATAGGAAATGGCCATTTCTTTAAGTGATTTGTAGGTGTCGTACTTACTCGAAGCGGCTATTTTGTTACACGCTACAACTGACATGCTTTTTTTGAGAGCTACTTCATATAAGTCTGGAATGCTTGCATTTGCAGTCATGTCGACCAATACGCTATTTCGCAAGTTCATGTTCGTCATACTTTGTACAAATGCGATAGGGTTTGCTTTTTCTGCTTTTTCTAAGATGCCTTCCCATTCAGTTGAAGAAATTCCTCTTTCAGAGATAATCATTTTTCTGCTGTTGCATAGACCAATGATATTAATTTTAAGACGTTGAATAGCTTCAATTTTATCCGCTTGTAAAGAAATTTGTCGAATTAATTTTTTGCCAACATTTCCCGTGCCGATAATGAAAAGGTTTAGTTCTTTTTTTGTGTTTTCGAAAAAAGCTTCATGGAGTACGTTCAATGCTTTTCTGCTCTCAGCTGTTTTGATGACGGTCGATATGTTTCGTTCATTCGACCCTTGTGCAATGGCGCGTATATTGATACCATTTCTTCCTAAGGCAGAGAACATTCTTCCGCTAATACCTGGATGACTTTTCATCTTATCGCCAACTAGTCCTAGAATGCACAGGTCTTCTTCTACTAGAATAGGTTTAATAATTCCTGTTGAAATTTCATCTTTAAATGTATCGCTTAATGTTTTTAATGCGAGGGTTGAGTTGTTATGATTTACTCCTACACAGATTGAGTGTTCTGATGCTCCTTGTGTAATGAGGATGATGTTTATTCCGGCATCGTTTAATGAGCTGAACATTTTTTTAGAAAAACCGGGAACGCCAATCATTCCGCTACCTTCTACATTAACTAGTGATATATTAGTAAGGTTTGAAATTCCTTTAATGATTTCATCAGAATGAACTTCCTCGTTCGATATGGTAGTGCCTTCACGTTCTGGAGAAGCGATTGATTTTATATGAATTGGCAATTCTTTCTTAAGGATCAGCTCCATGGCTGGAGGATAGAAGATCGTTGCCTCAAAATGCGACAATTCCATCGCCTCTTCATAGTTGATTTGTTTAATAGTGCGGGCATTGTTCACTAGTGCAGGGTCTGCTGTCATCATCCCTGTAGACAAGGTCCATATTTCCAATACCGATGCGTCAAGTAGAGTAGATATTACAGATGCGCTAATGTCTGCTCCACCTTTTCCTAGGTGTAGGTTGCTTTCGCTCACTGATTTGGCAATCGCCCCAGGTAGAATGATAGCTTCTAATCCGTTTTCGAATTTTAGGGTGCTGAGGTTTTTAGCCGTTGCGGGACTATTCAATAATTTTATTTTCTGACTATTATCAAAAACGAGGAGTTCTCTTGCGTCAACCCATGTTGACTGCACTCCCTCAGATTTGATACATGCCGCCAATAGGTATGAGCTAAGTATCGATCCATAGCAGCGTATGCTTTCGATGGCGCTTTCAGGACTTTCACCTAGAAGCGAAATCCCTTTATATAGGTTGTCTATTTCATTAAATCGTTGTTTCAAGAAACTTAACACACTACTTTGTTCTTGTACCGGAATGAGTGCCCTTGCAAAATCTAAATGTTCTGTTTCTAGGCTAGATAACAGATCAAGGTAAGTAGCATTTTTTTGAACAGCTAATGCGGCTATACTGATTAAGTTTTCTTCTGTGGCTTGGTTGGAGGGTATTATGATGGCAAGTGTATCTTTTTTTGCCTGTTGTTTGATGATTTCAACGGCTTTTTTATATCCTTCTTTGTTTGAAAACAGATTGCCTTCGAATTTTAAAACTTTCATGATATTAATGAGATTGGATGATGGATTTTTTGGAATCCTAGTAGTGGTTTAGCAAATGCCCTTTGGTAATATGGAATTATTCAACCCTAACGGGTTGTTGTAGTGAACGTGGCAGTTGCTACAGTTATTGTCTGTAATGGAAATAATGTAATATGTTGGTATAATCCTGCCATAGTTTTGAGTCCCAAAGTTAAGGAGAAAGAGGTATTTGCGATTTTTTTTTTATTTTTACGGGATTGCCTGCCTTAATACCATTAATATAACAACATGTATCAATCATCAGCGCTGGAAATGCGGAAGTTCAACAATGAGGTGGGCATTAAGTTTCAACTCTATAATAGCCTATTTACGTCCCTTCCGTTTCATAAAATCGAGAAGACGGGCATTTTGCTTTCTTTGCTTCAGTCCAATTGTGAGGAAGGATTCAAAAAGAAGATGAGCCCTGTTGAAATTCTAGCTGATTTCTTTACTCGTCATACCACGTATACCAATGAACAGCAGCAATTAGATTTGTTGTTTAGGGTTGTGCAATATGTTGAACGTCAAGTGGTGCTTTTTGATGCCTTAGAGGATGCGGCATTTCCTCGTTTGAATGATATGAAAGGATTGGGTACGCTCAAGCATCTTGAGGGTGAAGTAGGTCAGCATGATAAAGGATTGGCACTACAGAAAAAATTAAAAGAATTTGCTGTTCGATTGGTGCTCACTGCACACCCTACACAGTTTTATCCAGGTTCGGTATTGGGCATCATTAATGATTTATCTAAGGCCATTGCTGAAAATGATTTAAGTCAAATCAATATCTTTCTTCAACAATTAGGTAAAACACCTTTTTTCAATAAGATAAAACCTACGCCATACGATGAGGCGATTAGCCTCGTATGGTATTTAGAAAATGTATTTTATGCTGCGAGTGGGAAAATTGTATCATCATTAAAAAGTCAATACCCAGATTCTTTCGATCCAGCTAATCCTATCATTAATATGGGCTTCTGGCCGGGTGGCGATCGAGATGGCAATCCATTTGTAACCAGTGATATTACCTTAAGTGTTGCTGAGGCGCTACGTGGAAGTATTATAAAATGTTATTACCTCGATATTAGAAAACTCAGAAGGAGATTGACGTTTGAAGGTGTTGAGGGAAAGCTATTGGATTTAGAGAAAAAGCTTTACAATAATATCTTCATTCCTGGTCAGCGCACCAATCTTTCTAAAGAAGAGATTTTAAAGACACTACACGAAATTCGAGAGACGATTGTGTATAATCACAATAGCCTTTTCTTGAACTTAGTTGACGGATTAATTAGTCGAGTACAGTTGTTTGGATTGCATTTTGCGTCATTGGATATTCGTCAGGATAGTGCCGTGCATACAAAAGTGATTCAAGCTCTTTCAACGCTGGTTAATACAGGTAAAGTAGCGTATAGCGAAATGAGTGATGAGGAAAAAATCAAATGGCTTTCTGCCTTGAATACGAGTGTTGAACCAACACCTGAAATGGATTCAATCGTCTCTGACACATTACAATCTGTTAAAAGCATAAAAGATATTCAAGGCTTTAATGGCAAGTCGGGTTGCGAGCGATATATTATAAGTCAATGCAATAGCGCCGTTAATATTTTGGAAGTATTTGGACTCTTTGTCTTTGGAGGTTGGAAGAGAGATGCCATTTCGGTGGATATCATTCCTCTTTTTGAAACAATAGACGATTTGAAGAAGGCTGCAAAAGTGATGAGTGAATTGTATAGTTTCCCGTTATACAAAGATCATTTAAAACGTCGTGGTCAGCGTCAGACCGTTATGCTTGGTTTCAGTGACGGAACAAAAGATGGTGGTTATATGATGGCGAACTATAGTATCTACCAAGCAAAACAAGAGTTAACTTCAGTTTCTGCAAAATTTGGTATTGATATCATCTTTTTTGATGGTAGAGGTGGGCCTCCAGCACGAGGTGGAGGAAAGACCCATAAGTTTTATGCTTCTATGGGAAGTGATATTGCGAACAAAGAAATTCAGTTGACGGTTCAAGGACAAACCGTTAGTTCAAACTTTGGAACTACCGATGCTGCACAATTTAATATTGAGCAACTTATTAATGCTGGAATTGGCAACGATCTTTTTTCTGATGGCAAAAGCACCTTTAGTGATCAAGAGAAAGACTTGATGCAGCAACTGGCAGACGAAAGTTATAAGTCATATAAGAGCTTGAAGGATCATCCGCATTTTCTAGATTATTTAGTGCATGTGAGTCCACTTCGATTTTATGCAGAAACCAATATTGGAAGTAGGCCAACAAAAAGAGGTGCCACCTCAAAGCTTTCTTTGAGTGATTTGAGGGCAATACCATTTGTTGGTGCGTGGAGTCAGCTGAAACAGAATGTGACAGGATATTATGGTGTCGGAACAGCATTGAAAACAATGGATGAACTTGGTGTGATGCCTGACCTTAGGGCATTGTATAGGCGTTCTGCTTTCTTTAGAACGTTGATTGACAATTGTGAGATGGCTATGAAAAAATGTTTTTTCCCATTGACTGCCTTCATAGCAGATCATCCAACCTATGGAGAATTATGGAGAAGTATTGAAGCAGAATTTGAACTTACCAAGCGATACATCCTAATGCTTTCTGGAAAAACAGAATTGATGGCTGATTATCCGATTGAGCGAATTTCTATACAAACACGCGAGCGAATCGTTCTTCCCTTAACAACCATTCAGCAATATGCCATCACGAAAGTGAGGGAGATGGATGAAAAAGGCGTTGAATCTCCAACAAGGAAGGCTTATGAGAAGTTGGTGATGCGTTGCTCGTTTGGTATTATTAATGCGGGGAGGAATTCTGCCTAGCGAGGCGTGAGATATTAGATTTGAGACATGAGGCTGTTGACTCTCAACTTGTATCTCACATCTCACTTCTTGTCTTAGTCTGCATCTTCATGATAGTTGATGTTTAACTTCTTTTCAACTCGCTCAAATATCCATATCACACCAACCAATAGTAGGGTTAGAACGATTGGGATTACGTAGAGGTTGCTTCCAATAAGAATGCTTATTCCACTCATAGCCCAAATGAATGCGGCAGTGGTTACACCTGTAACTTTATTATTTGATTTGACGATTGCACCAGCACCCAAAAAGCCAATTCCGGTAGCTATTTGTCCAATAATTCTAGTAGGGTCGATTGTTGGATATTTTTCAGCGAGAAAAAATCCAATCGATGCATAAAGAGTACATCCAATTGAAATCAAAATGATGGTGCGAATGCCAGCAGGCTTATGCCTTACTTCTCGCCCATAGCCTACTATGAATCCGCATAATGTTGCGGTGAAAAATTGTGGTAAAAGTCTATGAAAAAGTAAGTCGTATTGGTCAATTGCAAGCTCCATCCTATATTATTTCATGAAATGTAAATCAATTTATATTGATTTGGAGGGATTCTATTATTTTGTATTAATATTTTATAATAAAAGGCATTCTTTAATTAACTTCATGCAAAGAAATTTTTATGAATATTTTTGTTGCAGGTCTTCCTTATGATCTTGATGATGCTGAATTGGAAGAGATTTTTGAAAAATTCGGTCAAGTAAAAACGGCTAAGGTTGCACTTGATAAAGAGACTGGCAAAAGTCGTGGATTTGGTTTTGTAGATATGCCAAATGCTGACGAAGCGAAAGACGCGATTGAAAACTTGAACGATATTAATCTTGGCAAAAAACCATTGGTAGTAAAAGCTGCGGAAGAGCGTTCATCTGGTGGATCTAGCGGCGGTGCAAATCGCAGACCAAGTGGGCCTAACAGATACTAATTATATTTTTAAAATACGTCAGCTATGATCCCTGCTACTATTTTACAAGAGCTCAATGAGCCAATGAGACTTACCTCAGCACAAGTGGATTTTTTCAAAGAAAATGGCTTTATAAAAATCAAGCAGGTTTTCTCTAAAGCCGTAATTGATTTTATTGACCAAGTTGTTTCTGCAGAAGTGACGCGCTTGAATACACAACACTTGTCAATGGAAGATAGGGATACATACGGTAAGGCGTTCTTGCAGATCATGAACATTTGGCGGAACTCTGAGGAAGTTAAACAAGTAGTCTTTAGTAAACGACTAGCCAAAATTGCAGCTGATCTTCTTCAAGTAGAAGGTGTTAGGCTATACCATGACCAAGCATTGTATAAGGAGCCAAGTGGCGGACATACACCATGGCATGCGGATCAATATTACTGGCCTTTATCTACTGATAGAACTATCACTGCATGGATTCCCTTACAGGAAACGCCATTCGAATTAGGACCATTGGAATTCAGTTCAGGAAGTTTTCAATTGACTGAAGGTAGAGATAAAGAGATTAGCGATGAAAGTCAGAATTTCTTAGAAGCTAAATTAAAAGAACTTGGATTCAATCATGTTGTTGAACCATTTGGACTAGGAGAAATTAGTTTTCATATGGGTTGGTTGTACCATCGTGCTGGACCGAATGTTACAGATAAAATGAGGAAGGTGATGACTATGATTTACATGGACAAAGACATGGAATTAAAAGCACCTGAAAATAAAAATCAGCAATTGGATTGGGATACTTGGTGTCCTGGTGCTGTAATTGGCGAGGTTGTGAATAGCCCCATTAATCCTGTTTTGTATTCTTCCAACTAATCAATCAACTACTGTTTTGATAAACCCTCATGCGGTTTAAGTAGTTTGTATTGAAATTTCCTTAATTCGAAAATCGGATTTCCATATTTCGTAAAGGCTTCATCTGTCCATGAATGAATTTCGTGGAAATATTTACGTGTAATGTGGAGGTTATCTTTTTGTAGTGTTGGATTTTTATTCATTTCCCTTTTTAGTTTCTCGCAGGTTGACAATAACGTTATAGATGACTCTGCGTATAGGTATTTACCTGATATCAACGTTGTTGGAAGGAGTAGTAAAAGGGATGTTCAATTGTTGCCCGATATCGTCGGAACATCTATTTATGCTGGAAAAAAAACATCACTCATCATACTTGATAATGTAAAAGGAAATGTGGTGATGAACACGATGCGTCAAGTCATGGCAAAGGTTGCTGGCATTCATGTCTGGGAGAGTGATGGAAGTGGAATTCAAATTGGTATTGCATCACGAGGATTAAGTCCGAATCGCAGTTGGGAATTTAATATTCGTCAGAATGGGTATGATATTTCTGCTGATCCATATGGATATCCTGAAGCCTATTATAATCCCCCTTTGCAGGCTGTTCAGCGTATAGAAGTTGTAAGGGGTCAGGGCTCTTTGCAATATGGTCCTCAGTTTGGTGGAATGATTAATTATATTTTACGAAATGGCAGTGATATAGAAGATCCGATAAAGGCTGAAGCTCATCAGAGCATAGGTAGTAATGGTATGTTTAATACATTCAATGCTATAGGAGGAAAGAAAAAGAAGATTCATTATTATACTTTCTTTGATCATCGTAATGCAGAAGGGTATAGGCCGCATAGTCGATATTATACCAATACTGCATTTTCAACTGTAACGTACTTGCCTAGCCCTAAATTATCGCTAACCGCTGAAGTGATGCGTTCACACATACGAAGTCAGCAACCCGGTGGATTAACCGATGCTCAACTTTCTCAAAATATAAAGCAGAGTTATCGAAGTCGAAATTGGTTTGATGTTACCTGGCTAACATCTGCTTTAATGGCGAAGTATTCGATAAATAATAATTCTAGGATAGAAGTAAAACTATTTAATGTTTTAGGAGATCGAAGTAGCGTAGGCTATATGCCAGCAGGTGGAATCCTGGCAGCCGATAGCATTAATCCTATGACGGGACACTTTAATCCTCGAAACCTCAATACAGATAAATATAGAAATGTTGGCGCTGAGGCGAAGTACTTGGTTGATTATAGTTTATTTGGACTTTCTAATTCGCTATTAATAGGTGGGCGACTTTATCATGGCAATACCAATCGCTTTGTCGCGGATGGGAAAGGTAGTGTAGGGTCAACCTATGATATGTATTTAGAAGGAGGTGTTTGGACTAAGGACATCGATTTTGCTTCCAGCAATGCAGCCCTATTCGCAGAACAAATTTTTAGAGTGGGAAATCGGTTTTTTATTATACCTGGGGTGAGGGTAGAGTATATTGAAGGAAGTGCAGCTGGGCGTAATGGGTTTAAGGACAATAATGAGATTTTACTTCAAGATTTATCCAAGCAGCGTAAATTTTTATTAAGTGGATTGGGGCTTTCATATAGAATGAAATTTAATACTGAGTTGTATGCTAATATTTCACAAGCGTATAGGCCTGTTCAGTTTGCAGATTTAACGGCACCACCTACCTCAGATTTGATTGATCAAAACTTAGCAGATGCCAAAGGATATAATGTCGACTTAGGATATCGTGGAAAGTTGTATGAAATACTGTTGTTTGATTTGAGTGCGTATATTCTTCAATATTCAAATCGTATTGGCGTGATTGTGCAGCAGCGTCAAGATGGAAGCTTTTATAATTATCGAACCAATGTTGGTGATAGTCGCAGTAAAGGAATTGAATCTATGGTGGAGATCAATCCTTCACGATTTTTATTTCAACAAAACACGTTAGATGTTAGTGCATTCATTTCATATTCTTATAATGATGCACGCTATGGGAATTTAAAAGTTATTACCAAAAACAACAACAATGAACTGGTTGAAAAAAACTTGAAAAATAAAAAAGTGGAGAATGCTCCAATGCATATCCTAAGAACTGGGGTGACGCTGGGATATAAAAAGGTTTCATTAACTGGGCAGTATAGTCATGTGGGTAAAGTATATAGTGATGCGAATAACACGGTTATTCCTTCAGCGAATGGACAAACTGGGTTGATACCTTCTTATGAGGTGGTTGATCTAACAGCAGCTTGTCAGATTTCGAATAAGGTGAACTTAAAGCTTGGCCTGAATAATCTATTCAACAAATATTATTTTACTCGAAGGTCTAGTGGCTACCCTGGTCCGGGAGCATTGCCATCCGATGGCAGGACTTTTTTTATGACGGGTTCAATTTCTTTTTAATGTAATAAAGTAGAAAAAGGATTTATGTTTTTTGATTGAATTGCTATGCAAATCGTTTCCCATTTTCTGTCTTTAAGAATGATTCAAAGTGTATGTCTTCTTGTTTAATGAACCCTTTTTGAGGAAGAGAGTTGTCGGCTACCATTTCCACCACAGCGGCTATAGAAGCAGCGGTAGTCCATGATATGGCTCTCCACTTTTTCCCTTGGATTTCAATTGGGTTGAATGACTTGTAATATTCTTCTCTGTTTAGTGCATCGTTTTTCCATCCTTCTACCACAGCATAAACCAATACAACGTCTTCTTCGGTAGGAGGTTTTGCTTCGGTGAGAATTTCTTCGATGAGTTCTCTTTTTTCTTTTAAGATAAGTTCATATAAAAGGAAATTCATCAGTTTGGCATGACCTGGGTAGCGAATGGTTTTGTAGTTGAGTGTATCAACTTTGCCTTCATAGGTTTCACACATGGTTCCTAATCCGCCTGATGTGATGAATGCTTCATAGTCCCTTCCCTCAATGTTGATGTATTCTATTCCTTCTAGGGAGGGAACAATTTTTCTAACGCCATTATGAATTACTTCAGCGTCGTTGATGTATTCATTGATGACGCCTGCGGGAGACCAGGTGAAAGAATATCCGAGAAGTCCGTTTGGATATCGAGGAAGTGCGCCGACGCGTAATTCGATGTCGCGCACCTTCGTGAAATGTTTGATGAGGTCTGATCCGATGATGCCTATTAAACCCGGCGCTAATCCGCATTGCGGCGCCATCACCGCCTTGGCTGTTTTAGACATTTCTAGAATGGCTTTTGTAGTAGGCACATCTTCTGTTAAATCGAAATAATGTACGCCATGTTGATGGGCGATTTTAGCAATCGCTAGATTTAGGTTATAGGGCATGCATGAAACTACCGCATCATATTGGGGAATATGTTCTGTAAGGAGATGGATGTCTTTGATGTCTCCTGTTATGATTGGAAATCCAGCGTCTGTGATGGCGTTGTTTTTATCAAATCCGGTTACATTAAATCGATTATTGAGCAGTGTGCCTACTAATAAGCCCACTTTGCCCATTCCGAAAACGAGTATATTTTTCATGCTCTATGAATTATGAAGTGAATTAAAAAAATAGCAAATTCAAGTCGATAATTACTTATGGAACGTGCGAACATGCCGACCTCAGAAAAGCCAAGAGAGAAAGTTGTTGGGCGAGGTGGAAGTTCAAGGTGGGTTGTGGTTTGACTGCTTAAATTTAAGGAAGAAAATTGGAATGGGAAGTAAACGTATTATTTAATTTTTTATGTTGATTATGAATTAAATATGTTTTGATTTTTCATTCCAATCGAATTGTTTTGTTTAATAAATGAATAAGTACTTTGACAATCACAAATCCATTTAGCTGTCATTCCGAGCGAAGCGAGGAATCTATCTCAACATAGATTATATTAGATTCCTCGCTTCGCTCGGAATGACATTTTAGTTTTATTTTGATTTCAATATCCTTCGATATCTAGTTTATTATCAGTAAGAGGATTGATTGCCAATCACAAGCATTTTTTTCCTAAATTCACAACATGAAAAAGGCTTCGCAATTCCTCTTGTGGGTTATTATGGTTGTTTATATGATTTCTTGTGCAACGATTCGCGATGGACGTGTTACAACGTATCAGCGAACCAAACCAAGACCAGGTGAGCCTATGCGTCAAATTAAAGTGGGTGCATTTATTTGGGACATTATTTTGTGGGGTGGCGCGGGGGTAATTATAGATTTTGCCACTGGGGCAATTTACAAGCCAGATCCCGTTGAAATGAGAAAGCATGAACAATATGTGCCACATTCTGCTAGGCAATAATATCTGTATTTGTCCAAAATTTCAAACGCTAATCTCTGTGAAGTAAAATCTTGCCATTTTGATTCAACGATTATGCTGAATTTGGAAGTTGCAACCAACTCCCTTCATTCACTTCATCTTCTAATTCACCTGCATCCCAACCGCAATAGCCAATGAACAGTTGAATTTCTTTTTCGCTTACTCCGTGAAAATTAATAGCATTAAGTGCTATTTGCATATCTCCACCATAATACATTCCATTGGCTATAGGCTGACTTCCTTTAATTAAATCAGGCCTATTGTGCACTATATAAATATGTTCTTGGTCTACAGGTCCTCCTTCTAATAGTGGAAAAGGGCTGCTTTTTCTAAATTCAACTAGTTCATTCAGTGATCTTTCAAATGGTCTGTTCACAACAAAGCCCACTGCACCTTCGTCGTTATTCTCGACAATTAGAATGATGGTGTTTTCAAAATAACTACCTTCTAGTGCAGCTGTACTTTTGATATATGAACCGGCTGTGATCATGAAATTTAAAATGAGCTATGAATTTAGGACATTTCACATCAGATAAATGATGACTAGCATCAGTTTATTAGGATATAAAAAAAAGGCCCACATTGCTGTGAACCTCTTAAAGCTGTGGAGAATACCGGGATCGAACCGGTTGCCTTCCCGAATTTCATTCGGGACGCTCTATTTTTTTTATTAAGGATTCAATATATTTTTTACTTTTTTTCTTCTTTGTTTCCATTTCGCGTTTGTATGCTGAGGCTTTATCAGGAAAGCTTTCGGAATGTGCTAATGTCCAATCATTTGCTTTCTTTGTTGCTTTGCTTCCAGAATTATTATGTCTAATTAATCTATCTCTAATGTCTTGTGTATGACCAATGTAATATTGGTCAATTAATTTAGAGTATAGTATGTAAACTACAAATTGCATTATTACATAAAAAAGGCCCACATTGCTGTGAACCTCTTAAAGCTGTGGAGAATACCGGGATCGAACCGGTTACCTCTTGCATGCCATGCAAGCGCTCTACCAATTGAGCTAATTCCCCATATCTAATTCAACCGGTTACCTTCCCGAATTTCATTCGGGATTCTCTACCAACTGAGCTAATTCCCCTAGGGCGACAAATTTACTATTTTTATTTGATCAATTTTAGCTTTTGCACTCGATTGTCAGCTGACAATTAGTAGTTTTAATCTATCCTTTTTTAATAGAACGCTTTTTTAATACACTTCATGATACGGAAACTCATATTCATTCATTTCATCAATGTCTTTTTAGTGTCTACCGCATCTGTTGCTCAACAACTCCCTTCTCCACTCATTCAATCGTATGAATCATATAAAGTGATGAAGGATACAAGCTCCTTTAAACTTAATTGGGTTCCTATTGGACCTACTCTCAATTCCGCAAGGGCAGATTTAATTCAAGCTGATCCAACTCATCCTGGAACAATGTATGTTGGATTTGGGTCGGGCGGACTTTGGAAGACCATCAACAACGGACTGACATGGAATTCGATTTTTGAAGGTCAGTCATCATATAGCGTAGGCGATTTTGCACTTGCACCATCTAATCCCAATATTATCTATTTGGGAACTGGAGAACATCTTAAAAAACCGAGAAATTTCACACTACCCGGAACAGGCATATATCGATCTGACGACGCTGGTAAAACGTGGAAACACATTGGTTTAGAAGACTCCTGGTCGATTGCCGAAATCGCAGTAGATCCTAAGAACCCCAATATCGTTTTAGTATCTGTACTAGGGCACCTCTGGACTAAAAATAAAAATCGTGGAATATATAGAACCGAGAACGGTGGTAAATCATGGAAGCAAGTACTCTATGTTGATGATAAAACAGGAGGGAATGATATTGTTATATCATCATCTAATCCAAATATTATGTATGCTTCTCTTTGGGAAGTTTTTCCTGGTATCCGAGGCAAGAATAGCGGAGTTTATAAAAGTGTAGATGGAGGTAATCATTGGACTCTGTCTATGAATGGCCTTCCTGCCGGACCGAAGCTTGGTCGAATTGGACTTTCTGTGTCTTCAACTAATCCAAACAAAGCATATGCCCTTGTTGATAATTTGAATAATCCAACAGATGAGGCCGCAGAATTATACAAAACAATTGATGGAGGAAAAACGTGGACTAAAACACATTCATCTCCCTTTCTAATTTTTTCTGCTTATGGTTGGTATTTTACCAATGTCTATGTTAATCCAAAAGACGACGAAGAAGTTTATTGTCTTGGTATTCGACTTGCTCATAGTACCGATGGCGGTAAAACATTTTCGTTCTTGGGCGGAAAGGTGAATCATATGACACCAAGTATTGCACAGGGTTTGCATTTGGATCAATCTGAGTTTTGGATTAATCCAACCAATCCAAATCACGTTGCTGTAGGAAATGATGGCGGACTTTATGTGAGTTATGATAAAGGATTATCCTGGATGCATTATAATAATATTCCAACAGGTGAATTTTATGATATAACCATTGATCAATCCAGTTATACCATCTATGGCGGTACACAAGACGATGCAACCGTGTATGGACCTGCCACTGAACTCAATACCAATTTCAACGACCCTTGGAAATATGTTTGGATCGATCCATGGGATGGGGGAGATGGATGTGTTAGTCAAGTTGATCCTGAAGACAATACCATTGTTTATTATAGTCAGCAACATGGCGATGCTGTTAGATTGGATAAGGCGACCGATAAAACGGTTCTTATAAAACCATCCTTGCCAGAGGATAATAAAGACACGCTTCATTTTAATTATATCACACCCTATTTTGTTTCTGCTTATCAACACAAAACACTCTACCACGGCGGGAATTATATTTTTAAAAGTAGCGATCGAGGTGACTCCTGGAAAGTGATGAGTTCAAATATTGCCAATTCGTCAAACCCTGAGAAAAAATCTTTTGCAGCAGGATCTTTAGAGGAATCGCCCATAACAAAAGGGTTGCTATATGTGGGTACAGACAAAGGTGCATTTTGGGTTACCAAAAATGATGGCGCTGAGTGGGAAGAAAATTCAGCAGGCTTAGCGAATAATTATATCAGAAGTATTTGTCCGTCTAGATTCAATGCTTCACGAGTTTATGTTGCCATGACCGGCATTAATTATGATGATTTGCATCGTTATGTATATGTATCAGAAGATTTTGGTAAGCATTGGAAAAGTATAGCAGAAGGATTGCCAGATGAACCGGTGAATGTGATTAAAGAGGATCCTACGAATGAAAATATTTTATATGCAGGAGGATTTCGGGGTGTCTATATTTCTGTTGATCGTGGTCAGCACTGGTCTTCTTTAGGGCATGATCTTCCTCAGGCTGCGGTAGCTGATCTTGAAATTCATCTTCCTACTATGGACCTTGTTGTGGCAACACATGGAAGAGGAATATTTAGAACTAATCTAAAAGCGATTCAACAAAAATATAATGCTCCGCTTGTTGATGGAAAGGATTATTTGTTTGAGGTTGATACTATCCAACGACCATGGTTTAATTCAAATGGTGGTGAGCCAGATTATCGTACGATTAAGAAAGCTACATTTTCATTATGGTTAAATGAGTCAACACCTATTGAATTTTCACTACGTGATGAGGGCGGTAAAGTCCTTTGGAGAACGATCGTGCAAGGCGATAAAGGATTCTTTCAATACAGATGGAATCTTGTCACTGATATTGAAACGAGTACTCAACCTTATTTCATTAACTATGATCATTTTGTTGAAGCAGGTAAGTATACACTAACTGCTTCTTTTGGATTGACAGAACTTAAACAAACAGTACATGTAGTGGAGGCAACTTCACCTTATGTAAAATAAGGTAGCTGTAAAGAAGGAGAGGGGTTATAAAAATCCAAGCTCTAATTTTGCTTCTTCGCTCATCAAGTCTTTGGTCCATGCTGGTGTCCAGGTGATTTCAACAAACACATCATTGATGCCTTCTACCTCTCGAATTTTTTGATCAACATCGTGTGGTAGACTTTGAGCAGCTGGACAATTGGGTGCAGTCAATGTCATGATTACTTGAACATTATTGATGGGTACGACATTCACTTCATAAATCAGTCCCAAGTCCCATATGTTTACAGGAAGCTCCGGATCAAAAATTGTTTTGATCTTGGCAATGACTTCTTCCTTTATTTCATTTTCTGTTTTCATGTTTTTCATTTCACGATTAACTTCCCCATGCTGCGGCGTCCAACTTCATCTGTTTGATCATTGCTCTTAAGCCATTTGATCTAGTTTGGGCTAAGTGTGAACTTAATCCGATGGCGTTGATAAAATCCAATGGAGCGTCCACAATCTCTTTAGGTGTATGTCCTGAAAGAACCATTATCATTAAACTAACCAAGCCTTTTACAATGATGGCATCACTATCTCCTTCAAAATAAACAAGTCCATCTTTATAGGTTGAATGAATCCATACGCTGGATTGACATCCTTTTATTTTATACTCTTCTGTTTTATAGCTCGGATCAAGAAGGGCTAATTTTTTGCCAATATCGATGAGGTATTCATATTTTTCTTCCCATGTATCGAACAAGGAGAAGTCGTCTATGAGCACCTGCTCAATTGCTGATATGGATTTAGTCTCTGCCATATTACTTCAACATCTTTAATGCCTTATGTAACGCTGAAACAAGGGTGTCGATTTCTGCTATCGTATTGTAAGGCGCGAAGGATGCTCTGGTGGTTCCAACTATACCAAGTCTTTTCATGAGTGGTTGAGCACAATGGTGTCCTGTTCTTACGGCAATTCCTTGATTGTCTAACAGGATTGCTAAATCTTGTGGATGTACTCCATCAATGATAAATGAGATGACGCTTACTTTATGGGGTACGTCACCGATAATTTTTAATCCTTCAATGGCTTTCAGTTTATCGGTGGCATAGGTTAATAGTGTTTCTTCGTATGCGCGCATGCGAGGCTTTCCCTCTGCGTTGATAAAATCGATTGCTGTTTTTAAAGCGATAACATCTGCAATATTGGGTGTACCTGCCTCAAATTTAAAGGGAAGCTCGTTATAGGTTGTTTTTTCAAACGTCACTTCTTTGATCATTTCACCACCACCTTGGTAAGGGGGCATGGCTTCAAGCAATGCTTTTTTTCCATACAATACACCCACGCCAGTTGGTCCATAAATTTTATGTCCAGAAAATGCCATGAAATCACAATCGAGTTTTTGCACGTCGATATCCAAGTGCACGACAGATTGAGCTCCATCTACCATAACAAGAGCGCCTTGTTTATGGGCTAAAGAAATAATTTCTTCTACTGGATTAATTACACCAAGTGCATTGGATACATGAATGATGGAAACGAGTTTAGTTTTTTCATTCAATAGTTTCTTGAATGCATTTATATCTAACACGCCATTATCATCGATGGGTATAACGTTAATGCTTGCGCCGCGTTCTTCCGCAATCATTTGCCAAGGAACAATATTTGAATGGTGTTCTAGTGTTGAAATAATGATTTCATCTCCAGGATTAAGATTCGCTCTTCCCCATGATGAAGCAACTAGGTTGATGCCTTCTGTAGTTCCTTTCGTAAAGATGATTTCTTCGTGTGTAGAAGCGCCAATAAATTGTTTGACTGCTTCTCTTGATTCTTCATAGGCAGCTGTGGCTTCGTCGGCTAAGGTGTGAAGACCTCTATGAATGTTTGCGTTGTATGTGCTGTAATAATTTGAGACAGCATCCACCACCGATTGTGGTTTTTGAGAAGTAGCAGCATTATCAAAATAAACAAGGTCTTTCCCCTTTACTTTTCTTTTGAGAATAGGAAAAAGTTCACGCAGTTGCTCAACATCAAATGGTTTGTGGTCTGTCATGAATGCTATATCAAATAGTGAGTGTAAGTCTTGCTGATATTAAGCTATCTATGTAATCTCTTAATTCTTCTGATTCAATTTGCTGAAGGATGTCTGCTGCAAACGCATGCAATAGCAAGGCCTTAGCATTCTGTTCGGAAATTCCACGAGCACGTAAATAAAATAGCGCGTCCTCGTCTAGTTTTCCGATAGTACATCCATGGGAACATTTTACATCGTCAGCAAATATTTCCAATTGTGGTTTTGTATTGGCTGATGAATTTTCTCCGAGTAGGATATTTTTATTTGATTGATACGCGTTTGTTTTTTGTGCATCTTTTCTAACAAATATTTTTCCATTGAAAATACCTGTTGAACTATCATCCATTATGCCTTTATACAATTCATTACTCAAGCAGTTTGGCATGGCATTGTCTACTATCGTGTGATTGTCCACCTGACTCTTACCGCCTAACAGGTAAAGGCCATACATATGACTCTCGCAGTACTCAGCACGCATCACCATGTTTAGGTTATTGCGAACAATTTCACCACTTAATGAAATCGTCACGGCATGGGCAGTTGATTTTCCTAGTTGATTGATTTGAGTTGTTCCTGTATGATTTGAATCAACTCCTTCGTTTTGGATTTTGATATAACGGAATTGTGCGTCTTTTTCTACACAGACTTCAACCACTTCATTGGTCAAGCTTTGGTGATTTCCGATTTTATGGTAAGTTTCAATCAGGGTTGCAGTTGCATTTTCTTCTATGGAAATCAATATTCGGGGCTGACTAAACCTAAATCCGGCCCGACTATCTGAAAAATGATAGATTGCAATTGGTTGGGACAATTGCTTTCCCTTTTTCACTTTAATGAAGGTGCCATGTGCAGCAAATGTTCCGCTCAAGGCATTGATTCCATCATTATGGTAAACGCTTGAACAACCTAAGTGTTCTTTTACAAATTTTGCATCCTCATCGGTTGATGCATCATTAAGGGATTTCACCGTCCATTTTTCTGTAGCATCAGTAAGCTGTGATAAATGCGATTGGTAAATGCCATTGATGAAAACCAGTGAATTGGCAGCAGATGTTCCTGGTAGTATTACTTTAGCGAATTCTTCTTTCGAAAAATCACTTTTGTCAAGGTTGTATTGTAAGGCTTCAGTAAATACATTTTTAATGCGGGTGTACTTCCATTCCTCATGCTTGATGGAAGGAAGGTCTAACTCACTAAAGCTATCCCAGTTTTTTTGCTGAAATGCACTGAGAAGATCAGAAGGTTGATCTTGGTGTTTGTATATGTCGTTGAAAAAAATCTTAGCGTCCATCATGTGCGTTTACGTGTTCTTACTTTTTCTTATGCTGTAGCTTCATTCACTTCTGCTTTGATGAAGTCGTATCCTTTTTCTTCAAGCTCAAAGGCTAGTTCTTTGGTGCCTGATTTTACAATTCTTCCGTTGTACAAAACGTGTACAAAATCTGGTACGATATAATCCAACAAGCGTTGATAGTGTGTTACGATTAAGAAAGCGTTGTCTTTTGAACGCAATTGATTCACGCCATTGGCTACAATGCGCAAGGCATCAATGTCAAGCCCTGAATCGGTTTCATCTAGGATGGCAAGCTTTGGTTCAAGCATTGCCATTTGAAAAATTTCATTTCT